>JAQVGD010000060.1 GCA_028696945.1 Lutibacter sp. | reverse complement strand
AACCAAGAAACAGTATGACCCATTCGTCTTTGTTCTTTCATAACTCAAAGATACAAAAGTGGGTAGCAACTGAAAGTCTTGCACTAAAAGTGCATAGTTTTAACTAACGAATGAGACCAATAAAAACTTCGACCATATTTCTGTTTGAATATTCTCCGCCAGTTTGGTGGTAATACCTGCATTTAAAAATACTTTTTCCAGTAAAAGTGCCCTTTCGGTTTTAACATTATTCAGTTCTCCAAACACAATGGTAGGCTCAAAAGAAAAATGATTGATAATGCCATAATCTTCAATTTTACTTACCACTTTGCACAATCCGCCCAATACGTGCTTTTTATCGATAACAGCACTTAAGACCTCTGTGTTATTGACGCCATTCAGCAATGAAATAACCATTGTTTTTTCGTTCAGAACTTTTTTAATTTCTTTGGTTGCAGCTTCTAATTGCCAAGTTTTTACGCTGACTAAAATTAAATCAATATCAGAAACTTCCAAAATATTTGACGTTGCATTAGCTGGGAAAACCAAATAATCTCCTTTGAGGCTTTTTAGTTGAAGTCCTTTTTGTTGAATGGCTTCCAAATGTTTTCCGCGGGCAATAAATGTAACGGTATTTCCAGCTTGTGCCATTCGGGCACCAAAATAACCGCCAACACCGCCCGTTCCGTAAATTACTATATTCATTGAATTACTATTTTAACTCAAAAATAAACTTTAAAAATTTATTTTCACATGAAACCAGAAAATTATTTACTCAAATTAAGAATATTTCAATTTGCTATGAATCCATTTTTGTTTTTAGATTAGTCTAAATTATTTTATTATATTTGCCTAAATATAAATTTATGATGTTATCTCAAACAGAAGAAAATTATTTAAAAGCTATTTACAGTTTAGAAATATCCAATTCCAATAACATAAGTACAACCCTCATTTCAGAAGCTGTAAAAACAAAAGCATCATCTGTTACGGATATGATTAAAAGATTGGCCGATAAAGATTTGGTTCATTATAAAAAATACCAAGGCGTTTCTTTAACCAAAATGGGTCAAAAAATAGCTGTTGAAATTGTCAGAAAACACAGATTATGGGAAGTGTTTTTAGTCAATAAACTCGATTACAATTGGGACGAAGTTCATGAATTGGCTGAACAATTGGAGCATATTAAATCGGATACTTTAACTGATAAATTAGAAGCTTTTTTGGAATTTCCCACACACGATCCGCATGGAGATCCAATTCCGGATAAAGAAGGCAATATTGAGCATCATAAAAACACCATGCTTTCTTCAGTAGAAACAGGGAAATCTTGTGTTGTTATTGGTATTAAAGATTCGTCAGATCCCTTTTTGAAATTTTTGGACAAACTGCGTATTCAATTGGGAAGTACCCTAAAAGTGATTTCAAAAGAATCCTTTGACAATTCGATGTTTGTAGAAACTGCGACAGGTTCAATTTCAATCTCAAACCAAATTTCAAAAAATTTATTCGTAAAAAAATTATAATTTATGGAACAAATTATTACCTATCTCGAAAGTATTGATCCAGTTTTAGCGGCATTTTATGCCACTTTATTCACTTGGGCTTTAACGGCATTAGGCGCGGCTTTGGTGTTTTTATTTAAAGGCATGAACCGGGCTTTATTAGATGGAATGTTGGGTTTTACGGGTGGTGTTATGGTAGCGGCCAGCTTTTGGAGTTTGTTGGCGCCGGGAATAGAAATGAGTTCTGGAGAAGGTTTTGTTAAAGTAATTCCTGCGGTTGCTGGATTCGCTATGGGTGCCTTATTTTTATTTGGATTGGACAAAATTTTACCCCATTTACACATCAACTTTAAAGAATCTGAAAAAGAAGGTGTAAAAACACCTTGGCACAGAACCACTTTATTGGTACTTGCTATTACTTTGCATAATATTCCTGAAGGATTAGCGGTGGGTGTTTTATTTGGTGGCGTTGCTGCTGGCTTTGATGGTGCAACTATTGGAGGAGCCGTTGCGCTAGCCCTTGGAATTGGGTTGCAAAACTTCCCTGAGGGATTTGCGGTTTCTATGCCCTTAAGAAGACAGGGATTAAGTAAATTTAAAAGTTTTATGTACGGACAATCTTCAGCATTAGTTGAACCAATAGCAGCGGTAATTGGTGCCTGGGCGGTTATAACTTTTCAGCCAATTTTGCCTTATGCTTTGGCATTTGCCGCTGGTGCCATGATGTTTGTGGTGGTTGAAGAAGTAATTCCAGAAACGCAACGCGATAAATATACCGATATCGCAACCCTTGGATTTATTGGTGGCTTTATTGTGATGATGACTTTGGATGTGGGACTAAGTTAAAAAGAGCCCCCTAACCCCCAAAGGGGGAATTGATCATTGAAATGGAGAATTAATCAATTAATAACAACGCCGGAAAGAAAAAGGAAAATAGAAGAGAAACTAAAAAATTTAGCCAATTACATATTGCCACAAATAAACAATTTAGTAGGCAGTTTCGGCAGGCAGTTAAACAATCCCACTATTAAACAATTCTAATGGCAACTGCCACAGTCTGGATCACAATTGCCTTTCTTTTTTGACTTAAAAAAATACTTTTTCACAAAAAATGCTACGGCAAGTCCTAAAGCGATATATACTAGATAATCCTGCATTAACTTAAAATATTAAAGGTAATTACTGAAACTATATAAGCCAAAAAACTCATTCCTGTTAGTTGTAAAATTGGCCATTTCCAAGTTTTGGTTTCGCGTTTTACAATAGCTAGCGTACCGATACATTGCATGGCAAAGGCGTAAAACAGTAATAGGGACATTCCTGTGGCAAAATCAAATCTTTTTTCACCAGTTTCTGGGTTTACTTCGGCTGCCATCCGTTCTTTAATAGTGGCGACATTTTCGCCTTCGCTTTCCACATTATAAATAGTTGCCAAAGCACCAATAAAAACTTCACGCGCCGCAAAGGAACTTATTAAAGCAATGCCTATTTTCCAGTCGTAACCCATTGGTTTAATAACTGGTTCAATGACTTTTCCCATTTTTCCAATATAGGAATGCTCCAACTTGTAAGATGCTATTTTTTTGTTAAGCACCTTTTCAGATAAGTTATTTGTCGATTCTTGTGAGGTTACAAATTCTGTCGCATTTTTGAATTTTGAAGGTCCATTTGAAGCCAAAAACCAAAGTACAATAGACAATGCTAAGATTATTTTTCCGGCACCAAATATAAAAGCCTTAGTTTTTTCAACAACTTCAAAAAAAACATTTTTAAAAGAGGGTAATTTATAGTTTGGCATTTCTATGACAAACAAACCCTTGGTTTTTATTTTTAACACATTGTGCAATAAAATTGCGGAGGAAATTGCCGCTGCAAAACCTAAAAGATACAATCCCATTAAGGTTAATCCCTGCAAATTAAAAATGCCAAAAATACGCTCATCGGGAATTATTAAGGCAATTAAAATAGCATAAACTGGTAAACGTGCCGAACAAGTTGTAAAAGGAATTACCAATATGGTTATAAGCCTTTCTTTCCAATCACTGATATTTCGTGAAGCCATAATTGCAGGAATAGCGCAGGCTGTTCCTGAAATTAGCGGAATAATACTTTTTCCGCTCATTCCAAATTTTCGCATAATTTTATCCATTAAAAACACCACACGGCTCATATAACCTGTTTCTTCCAAAGTTGCAATAAACATAAATAAAATGGCGATTTGCGGAATAAAAATAACCACGCCACCTACGCCGGGAATCACACCTTCAGCAATTAAATTGGTAAATGTTCCTTTTGGCAAATTGGTTTTGGCAAATTCACTTAAATTGGCAAAAAAACCATCTATTAAATCCATCGGCAAACTGGCCCATTCAAAAATAGATTGAAAAATGAGCATCAAAATTCCAAAAAATATGATGTATCCAAATATTTTATGGGTTAAAATTCTATCGAGTTTTGAACGCAAATCAGTTGCTTCATTTTTATCAACCTTATATGTTTTCTTTAGAATTTCATTAATTATCTGATACCTGTAAACAGTTTCTTTATGCTGATATTTTTTTACTTTCTCATTGTCTTTATTAAATTCTGTTATTTTACGATGCAATTTACCCGATAAAAAGTCGCAATTTTTTTGCTGCGTAATTAACAGCCAAGATTTATATATAGAAAATTCAGGAAATGCAGTTTGTATCGCTTCAAAAAATACGGAATCAATTCTGTCTGAAATATTGGCAACTGGTTCTGTGTTCCAGTTTTCATAATTTTCAATTTCTCTTTTTAAGTCGTCAATCCCAATATTTTTTCTGGCACTAATTAAAACTATTTCAGATTTTAGCTCCTTTTTAAGTAAATTAATATCGATAGAAATACCCTTTCGAGCCATTTGATCCGACATATTAATTACCAATATGGAAGGAAATTGCAAATCTTTAATCTGAGAAAACAGAAATAGATTTCTTTTTAGGTTTTCAACTTCTGCAACAACGATAACCAAATCAGGAAATGATTCATTATTTTCATCAAGCAAGGTTTCCAACACAATGGTTTCGTCTAAAGTAGTTGGATTTATGCTGTAGGTGCCAGGTAAATCGGTAATTTCGGCAGTTATATGTTCAGAAATTTTACATTTTCCCTGCTTTTTATCTACTGTGATTCCTGGGTAATTTCCAACTTTTTGGTTTAAACCCGTAAGTTGGTTGAACAAAGAAGTTTTCCCTGTATTGGGGTTTCCAACCAAGGCTATATTTAAAAGCGAATTGCTTTTCATTATCGCAATTTGGTAATGTTAATTTGTTTTGCCGTTTCTATTCTTATGGCTAAGTGGCTTCCGTTTACTTTTATATATAAAGGATCTTTTAAAGGGGCAATCTGTAGTAATCTAACTTCTTTCCCAGGCAAACAACCCATTTCCAATAAATTTAATGGAATAGCATCTAGGCAGAAATCTTGAATAATTCCTATTTCACCAATCAGTAAATTTGCTATAGTATCTCCCATTATTAAGAATAGTTATAAATAATAGGCAAAGATACTAAATTAGAATGATTCTAAACAATGATAATTATCACTTATTTAGATTCATTCTTTAATATTTTAATATCCAAAACTAATCGCTCAATATCCTCGCTGTCCGTACCATCGTAGAAACCGCGAATCTGCTGTTTTTTATCGACCAAAATAAAATTTTCGGTGTGAATAAAATCCTGCAATCCACCATCACCTTCATCCAAAACAGCAAAATAGCTTTTGCGCGCCAACTCATAAATATGTTTTTTATCACCGGTTGTAATATTCCATTTGGCATCAATCACTCCTTTATTAACCGCGTATTCTTTTAAAATTGGAATACTGTCCATTTCCGGCGTTACAGAAAGCGACAAGAATTTAATATCGTCATCATTTTTAAAAACTTCTTGGAGCTTTCCCATATTATTGGTCATTACTGGGCAAATAGTCATGCAACGCGTAAAGAAAAAATCCGTTACATAAATTTTGTCTTTATAATCATCTTGAGTAACAATTTCCCCGTTTTGGTTGATGAGTTTAAAATCGGCCACTTTGTGGTTTCTTCTTATATGAACCACGCTTTCATCAACCAATTTCGGATTTACATCGGCCGGATTAAAAACTGGCAATTTTTTTTCAGGCGTTAAAAGCGTGTAAATGGCATAAATCATACCCACAGAAAAAAAGGCCATGATTATAAGCGTAGGAACCGATTTCTTGAAAAATTTTAAATCCATTTTATGTATAAAATTAAACCACAAATTTAGTGCAAATGATTATTATAGTCGCCAAACCGATTTAAAACTTTGTTAAATCAAATATTATCCTACTAATTTAGTTTTTAAAACGCTGTTTAAAACCGTACATTTGTGCGATTTTAGTAATTTGAAGAAATATATATGGATATATTGATTAAGGCTTTACAGTTTATATTGAGTTTATCGTTTTTAATTGTATTGCATGAGTTGGGGCATTTTATCCCCGCAAAAATATTTAAAACCCGCGTTGAAAAATTTTACTTATTTTTTGATTATAAATTTTCATTGTTTAAAACAAAAATTGGGGAAACAGTTTATGGAATTGGATGGATTCCATTGGGCGGTTATGTGAAAATCTCAGGTATGATTGACGAAAGCATGGATACCGAACAAATGAAACAGCCCGCGCAGCCTTGGGAATTTAGATCGAAACCAGCTTGGCAACGTTTAATTATTATGTTGGGAGGCGTTACGGTAAATTTTATTTTAGGAATCCTAATTTACATTATGATTGTTTTTGTTTGGGGCGTTGATTTTATAAAACCAATGGATGTAAAACAAGGCTTCGCTGTAAATGAACTCATGCATGAATATGGTTTTAAAGATGGCGACAAAATACTGAAATTTGATGGTAAGGAACCATTGAATGTTACCGATGTTAACAGACATTTATTTTTAAGAGGAATTTCCTCGCTTGAGGTAATGCATGAAGACGGAACAACAGAAACCTTGGCAATTCCAGAAAATATAGGAGAAATTATGTGGGAAAAAGGGGTTATGGAACCTTTTTCCGTTAGATATGAAGCAATCATAGATAGTGTTATTTTTGACTCACCTGCCGAAAAAGCTGGGATGCTAAAAAATGACAAAATAGTATCCGTTAATGAAACTCCAGTTAACTATTGGCAAGATTTCACTAAACTGATTCAAAATGCAAAAGAAGCTGATCTTGCAATTGGTGTGGAAAGGAACGGAACTTTTAACACGATTACTATATCCCCAAGAGAAGACAAAACAATTGGTGTTATTAACTCCCAAGTAGGAACCCTTAACGTTCAACATAAAGACTATTCTTTTATGGAAAGTATTCCAAAAGGAAACTCTTTGGCGGTATGGACATTAAAGGATTATGTTACACAGTTTAAATATGTTTTCACCAAAAAAGGGGCGACTAGCATTGGCGGTTTTATTGCCATCGGCAATATTTTTCCAGCTACTTGGAGCTGGCAATCTTTTTGGGGTATTACCGCATTTCTGTCAATAATGTTGGCCTTTATGAATTTATTGCCAATCCCGGCATTGGATGGTGGCCACGTGATGTTTACCTTATATGAAATGATTACCGGCAGAAAGCCAAGCGATAAATTTTTAGAATATGCCCAAATTACAGGATTTCTGCTATTAATCGCACTACTTATTTTGGCAAACGGAAATGACGTTGTGAAACTGTTCTCTTAAAAAATAGAAATAAATAAGGCTGTCTTAAAAGTAAACTTTTCGTCAACCTGAACTTGTTTACTCATTAATTCATTATTTATTTCATAATGTATTCGTGAATCTTCGATTTCAGGTTCTAATAATGATTGATAATCACAATGTTGGGATTCTGAAACAAGTTCAGAATGACGGTTTTAAATACTTTTGATCCAGCCTTATTTCTTACAAAACTCTTTTCTATTATCCTTTCGGTTTGTCTCTATTCATCTCGAGCATATCAACATTGGTTGCTTCAACACCCAATAAATGTTTGCTGAAATGGTCGGCAGTCAACCAGAAGAAATATTCCGTCATATCGCCATAAGCATGTCGTTGGCCAGGCATGACCATATAATCGAATCGTTTGTTTGCTTTTATTAGCGCATCTGCCATTCTAATTGTGGCACCAGGATGCACGTTATTGTCAACATCCCCGGTTACCAATAGCAATTTTCCTTTTAAATTTGAAGCTAACGATTGATTTTTATCAATGTCATATTTGTAAGAAATTTTTCCATCGGCATCCATTTCTTCTTTTACGCCGTGATGCGTTTCGCTCCACCAGCTGTTATACATCGTATTGTCGTGATTTCCTGAGGAAGAAACTGCGGCCTTAAAGAAATCTGGGTAAACCAGCATCGCTGCGGTTGACATAAATCCGCCGCCTGAATGTCCAAAAATTCCCGCCTTTTCAATATCAATAAACGAATATTTATCCGCCATTTGTTCTGCCACGTATTTTTTATCGGCCAAACCGTAATCTCTCAGGTTTCCGTATCCATAATTATGGTACCATTTTGAACGATCTGGATGTCCGCCACGGTTTCCCAAAGTGATCACAACAAATCCAACCTGTGCAATACGGTCGGTTCGGTTCATTCTGATGGAAAACGATTTATCAACCGCTTCGGTTTGTGGTCCTGGATACACATATTCTACCAATGGATAAACTTTTGTAGAATCAAAATCGTAAGGTTTGTACATCACGCCATAAAGGTCTGTAATTCCATCATCAGCCTTCATTTTAAAAGGTTCTGGAAATTTATAGCCTGTGGCAAATAATTGCGACAAATCCGCTTCTTCCAAAGCCATAATCACATTCCCTGTATTGCTTCTTAATTCCGATTTCGGTACTGTGTTTACCCTGGAATAATTGCTTACAAAATAAGCATTTGAATCACCCATGCTCACGGCGGTGTTAAATTCGCCCGGGTTGATGTTTTTTAAACCAGATCCATCCAAATTAATGCGGTATAAACTTGAAAAATAAGGATCTTGATTGGTGTCAACGCCATTTGCCGTAAAGTAAATTATGCGTTCCTTTTCATTGATGTTTTCAAAATCATCAACGTGAAAAGAACCTTTGGTTACCTGATGCTTTAAATTTCCTTTGGCATCATACAAATAAAAATGCGCCCAACCATCGCGTTCCGACCAATGCAACATTTCCTGTTCATTGTTAAACAACACCAAAGGTCTGGTTTCAATATAAGTGTTAAATCTTTCTTCAATCAAAACAGTTACTTCGCCTGTTGAAATATCTGCAACGCATATATCTAATTTTTTTCGATCTCTGCTAATGGTGTTAAAATAAATTTTTCCTTTTTTCGACAATAATAAAGTTGGCTTAAATTCATCATCGGCATTGGATTTTTTTTGAGGAGCTCTGTAAACCGATACACTTTGCTGTTTTACCGTGTCTAATTTTACTTTAACCATGTTTTTTGAAGGAATATTAAAAATCAACATTTCCTCTTTTGAAAATTCATCTTCACCAGGCATATGGTATTTATAGGTTTCCAACGTCGGTCTTTTTTTAGAAACCGAATTGATTACCCACAGATCCTTAAGCTTTCTGTCATCAGATTTTTGGAAAATGAAATTTTTGGAATCGTGTGACCAAGTTCCCCATATTCCTTTTCGATCATCCTTTTTTTCTTCTTTTGTTTCGTTATTTTCATCCCTGCTTCCACCGCCATAGCCATAATTTTCTACGCCGTCAGTGGTCCATTGGTTCTCAACAATTGTAGTGTCCTTTTCATTTTTAACTGCTTTTAAAAAGTTTTCTTTATCCATCCAATATAAATTGTAGTTCTTTGAAAACAACACAACAGAACTGTCGGGAGCAATATTTGGCCATTTTTTTAATTTTTCATCTTCCTTTTTATTGTCAACAACTGTAAGTTTGTTATCCCCCAATTTATACTCAAGATGATAAACTTTTTTCTCCATTTTAGGTTTCTTTTTCCCGTCCTTCTTAACAATAGTTGAATCCTTTTCTGTCTCATCTTTTTTCTCTTCATCTTTTACATCCTCCCCAACAGCTTCCACTTCTTCCGTTGCGGTAATTCTAAAACGAATGGCGGTTTCATTTTTTACAAATTTAAAATCGAATTTTGGTAAATGTTGTGCATCATAAGGATCTTTGGTAATTTCCGTTAACCACTTCGCCATTTTGGCGTTGTCAAACAATTTGGTTTTAGATCTTTGATCGGCATCAACCAAATAATAATTGGAACCGGAAGTTGTTTTGTACTGATACCAAAAGCGATTTCCTTTCTTAAGCCAATGCGGATCCACGGTTGTTGAATGAACCAATTTGGCTAAATTATCGGGTGAAAATTTGGCTGCCAATCGATAATTTGGAAATGGATTTAGATTATTTTTTGTATCTGCGGAATTAACTTGGGCATTAATAAAATTGGTACTCAGTAATAATAGGAGGAGTAATTTATAGAATTTCATATAAGTTTTTGTTAATTAAATATTTGAGCTAAAGTTCTTTAAAACTAATCATTTATCAAAGCTATAATTCGTTTTTTTGCATAAAAAAGTCCCAATTTAATAAACTGAGACTTTTTCAAAAAATATTTTGTCAACTGTTTAATCTACCAGCACAATAACATAATTTTCCTTCATTTCAATAGTGCCGCTATTAATCAGCAAAGAATATTCTCCTTTGATATTCGTGAATTTACTTTCAAATTGTTCGTCAATTATAATATTTGTTCCTTTAAATTTTACCTCTCCTTCAATAAGTAATGAAACTATTGGCGCGTGGTGGTTTAAAAGCTGAAATTTGCCGTCACTTCCAGGAAGTGTCACTACATCCACTTGTGTTCGTAATATGGTGGCTTCCGGTGTTACTATTTCTAAAATCATTTTTTTTGTATTGAATATTGCTTACTGAATACTGCAACTGATAATTATTTTATGCTTCCGCTAACATTTTTTCTCCGGCGTCAATAGCTTCTTGAATTGAGCCTCTTAAATTGAATGCTGCTTCTGGATATTTATCAAGTTCGCCATCCATAATCATATTAAATCCTTTAATGGTGTCTTTAATATCAACCAAAACACCTGGGATTCCAGTAAATTGTTCCGCCACGTGGAATGGCTGCGATAAGAAACGCTGGGCTCTACGCGCTCTGTAAACCACCAATTTATCTTCTTCAGACAATTCTTCCATCCCTAAAATGGCGATAATATCTTGTAATTCTTTATAACGTTGCAACAATTCTTTTACGCGTTGTGCACAATCATAATGTTCATTTCCTAAAATGTCGGCAGTTAAAATTCTTGAAGTTGAATCCAATGGATCCACGGCTGGATAAATACCCAATTCTGCAATTTTACGCGACAATACCGTTGTGGCATCCAAATGCGCAAAAGTGGTTGCTGGTGCTGGATCCGTTAAATCATCTGCTGGTACATAAACGGCCTGAACGGACGTAATTGAACCGTTTTTTGTTGAAGTGATACGTTCTTGCATCGCACCCATTTCTGTTGCCAAAGTTGGTTGGTAACCTACTGCTGAAGGCATACGCCCCAACAATGCTGAAACTTCTGAACCCGCTTGTGTAAATCGGAAAATATTATCCACAAAAAATAACACATCTTTTCCTTGTCCTTCACCGGCACCTGCACCATCACGGAAATATTCGGCAATAGTTAATCCTGATAAAGCAACACGTGCACGCGCTCCTGGAGGTTCATTCATTTGACCAAAAACAAAGGTCGCTTTAGATTCTCTTAATCCAGCTTTGTCCACTTTAGACAAATCCCATCCGCCTTCTTCCAAAGAGTGCATAAAAGCATCTCCATATTTTATAATGCCAGATTCTAACATTTCTCTTAAAAGGTCATTTCCTTCACGTGTTCTTTCGCCAACACCTGCAAATACCGACAAACCACCGTGACCTTTTGCGATATTGTTAATCAGCTCCATCAGCAATACTGTTTTTCCTACACCGGCACCACCAAATAATCCAATTTTTCCTCCTTTTGCATAAGGCTCAATTAAATCGATTACTTTAATACCAGTATATAAAACTTCTGTTGAAGTAGATAAATCTTCAAATTTTGGTGCTTGACGGTGAATTGGCAATCCGTTTTCACCTTCTTTAGGCAAATTCCCCAATCCGTCAATGGCATCACCAATTACGTTAAATAAACGTCCGTAAATATCTTTTCCAACGGGCATTTGAATTGCTTTACCTGTTGCAACAACTTCAGTTCCTCTACTTAATCCGTCTGTTGAATCCATAGAAATGGTTCTAACAGTATCTTCTCCAATATGAGATTGTACTTCCAATATTAACAGTGAACCATCTTTTCTGGTAATTTCCAAAGAATCGTATATTCTTGGAAGTTCAGATTCAGATTGAAATTCAACATCGATAACTGGTCCAATAATTTGTGCAACTCTACCTGTAACTTTTGCCATTACTTTAACTATTTATATTTTAGATATTTACTCTTTTGGGCTTAGCCTTAATTTTCAAGGTGCAAAGATAGTTTTTTGATTTTATTTTGAAAAACAAAAAACGTGTTTAATTAAAAAAAAACGTCCTATAAATTTAGGACGCTTCTTTTTTTAAAATTAATTTTATTTCTTATGGATTAACAGTCCAAGACACAAAATATTGCGAACCTATTTTTCCTGAACCAGGCACGCTGTAATATTCTTTTCCACCAACATTGGCACCACCTATTTTAAATATAGATTTCCATTTTTGGACAGTATAATTAATTTGGGCATCAACTACGGTATGCGCATCAACCATGGCATCCACAAATGTTGCTTCATACAAATACTTGTCACTCCATCTTAAATTAACATTAAATCCAAGGTTTTCAATAATATTTGTGTTTCCAAAAGAAACCTTAACTTTATGTTCTGGTGTATTAAAACTAGCTTCATAGTCAGGATCAGTTGCTTGGTCAAAATCATACTTCGCAAAAGTATAATTTACACCAAAATTGTAATTTCCCATTATTTTAGTGTCAACACCAATTGATGCCCCGTAGGACGAAATGTCTGCAGGTGAATTTGTATAGACTTGGAATGCTTTGTAGTCTCCATTTTGGAGTGCCAATAATGACAATGCATTGTCTCCTGCAGTTCCATAGTATGGCACCAAAACAGTTTTAACTCCGATAAAATCTTGATAATCGTTGTAATAAGCACTTGCGTCTAAAGATAATTTTCCGAAACCAGCTCTATAGCCAACTTCATAAGCACTTACTTTTTCAGGTTTTATAAGAGAAATGTCAGCTTTTTCAGGAGCTCCTGCCATAACAGATGCCAAAGTGAAGGAATTGTCATAAGCTTCTCTGCCCGAAAGCTGAATAGTGCTACTGCCTGCATACGGCTGTCCACCAGTACTAACCAACAATGGATTGGTGGTATATCTGTCCAAATTGTCAGGTGCTGAACCCACTAAAATGGCTCTTCCGGCATCTAAACCAATGTATTGATCTTGGGTGGTTGGGTTTCTGAAACCTGTTTGGAATGAAGCCCTTAAATTACGTGTTTTACCTTCTCCCAAAGAATAGGAAAACGAAACTCTTGGAGAGTAATTTCCATCAAAATTTTGAGATTTATCATAACGAAGAGATCCAGTAAATTTCAATCGGTCATCAACAAACTTCTTTTGCAATTGCATATAAGCACCATATTCTTCATAATCGATTGGTCCATCATAATCGGTAAAAATTGTTCCAAAAGAATTTAAAGAATATTGTCTCCATGAACCACCAACTTGAATATCTGCAAAATCAATTTGGTTCGCAAAATTATAATTGGCGTCTGTATGATAAATTTTTGAAGCATCCTGAAACTTGGCACCAGTAGCTAAATTTGGGTCAGAAATCACTTGGTTGAAAGTGTTTTTAAAAGCTTCTGTCCCAGGAACCAAAGCACCCGTTTGCGCAGCTTGCCTAGCCACACTATGTGCTGTGGCATCATCTAAAGCAGGCATTCCAGGTATAAGTCCAAAACGACCACCAATGTAAGTTGTTGCATATTCATTAAACCAATCATTATCAGACTTCCAGCTTCTATTCACATTAATCGCTGCAAAACGACTGTCGTAAGAATCCCCTGCATCTTCATCTGTAATGTATCCTCTAACAAAAAAGTTATCGCCTTTAATTTCTAATTTATGCTGTTGCATAAAAAAATTATTGAGATTATATCTGTTTGCACCTTGATAAACCGTATTTCCCGTTCCAAACTTTGCATTATAAATAACTTCAAAATCATTGGCAAATGGTCTGTAATGAAAGGAAAAATCGGCTTTGGTACTTGTAGCATTATAACCATCCATTAAATCTGCTTCATTATAACCCGTCCTTGAAACAGTAGCAGAACCTAAAGTTCCTGCTGGAGTACCTGCAAGGGCGTCAAAATCGTAGGTGTAAGAAACCTCATCACCATATACGTTTAAACCGTCATAAGCAGGATTGCTTCTGTCAAATCCCGGATTTTCATAATCTTTATAGTCTGTGGCATACCATTCTGTTCCTTTTAAGTAGGAGAAGGATGCTTTTGCTGCAAACTTATCGCTAAATTTATAGGCCATTCTTATTCCAACATCTGCAAACTGGTTGTCACCCGCCGCTTTTTGTGAGGTAATTCCTGTTTTTCCATAAACGCTAACTCCTGGATATTCAAATGGGTTTTTACTGGTCATAAATAAAATACCATTGAAAGCATTTGCTCCATACAAAGCAGAAGAAGCTCCAGGAAGTAACTCAACTGTGTTCACGTCCAATTCAGACATTCCCAACAAGTTTCCTAAATTAAAGTTTAATGCAGGAGATGAATTGTCCATTCCATCAACCAATTGCATGAAACGCGAATTTGCAATTGTGGCAAAACCTCTTGTATTGATAGATTTAAATGTTAAACTGCTTACGTTAACATCAACTCCCTTTAAATTTTCCAAGCCATCATAAAAAGTTGGAGAAGAAGTGTTTTTAATATCTCTGATATCCATTCTTTCAATGGTAACGGGAGATTCTAATATGCGTTCAGGAGTTCTTGAAGCCGATACAACAACTTCATCTAAAGCAGTAGCAGATTCATCAAGCACTATGCTAACGCTTTGCTCGCTTTTGGTAATTTCAACTTTTGTTAATGCGTACCCAATAAGGGAGATCTCCAAAGTAAAAGGTGGATTTTGGGCTACTTTAAATGAAAAGTTTCCGTCAAAATCAGTAGTAGTCCCAATAGATTTACCAACAACTTTTATGTTGGCACCTGGAATGGGCTCACCGCTTTTTGCTTCTTTTACAGTACCTGTAATTGAAGTTTGGGCAAACATAACTGAGCCCATAAAAAGTAAAAAAATAATACTTAGTAGTTTTTTCATAATATCCTTTATAATATTGGTTAATGTAATGCAAAATACAATATTTTTCCAATTATTGTAAAAAATGGCCTAAAAAAAGTAAAAAAAGTTAATTTTGTCTTTTTTTATAAGTGAAAAGCTTGTTATCAGACTGTTACAAAATGAAAAGAATTTGAATAATGGCTAAAATTCGCGTCATTTTATGACTTGTTCTTTTAAAAACAGCGTTTTAAGGTTTCCGTGTTTTCAGTTAAGTAACGGTACTTTGGTTAAATCAGCCTAAAAATGTTTTCAAAATTACCGTTTTAAAAAAACCGCATTAATTCATTTATAATTCCATTCTGTCTATTTTTTTAAGAATATCTTCCACAATCGTTTATAATTAAAGTTCATTTAAGCAACAATTAATGATTGGCATAGATTCTTTCTTTGCATAATTAATTTAATTTAATTTCCCTATTTTTGCTTCAAACTAAAAAAACATATTTACTATGACTAAAATAATTCATTCTTATTGGGCTTACCTTGTATTGATAATTTTAATAATTGCCGTTATAAACGCTATTATTGGGTTAATTTCAAAAAGAGAATTCAAGGCCAAAGATTTGCGTATATCGTTATTTACCTTAATTATTTCTCATATTCAGCTTATATTGGGCTTTATTGCCTATTATACTTCAACTTATTACGAAACGATGCGAAATGTTGGTATGGGTGAAGTGATGAAAAACAGTGAACTCAGAAAACCTTTAATTGAACATCCATTACTAATAATTATTGCCATCGCTTTAATTACTATTGGTTTTTCTAAACATAAAAAGAAAACAACCGATGCCGCAAAATTTAAGACCATCGCTGTTTATTATTCAATTGCCTTAATCCTTATTCTTGCAGTGATTCCTTGGGATTTATGGTTTTCTAAATAATAAAATTCATTTCCGAAGCCAGTTGGCTTCGGGTTTTTTAAAAAATTATGAAACGAGCCATAACAAATTTTGATACACAGCAGAATGATTAATGGCGAACAGCAGCTGTACCAATAAAAAATAAAATGTAAACAGATGAAACGAGCATAACAAATTTTGATACACAGCAGAATGATTAATGGCGAACAGCAGCTGTACCAATAAAAAATAAAATGTAAACAGATGAAACGCCTACAACAGAAGCATCTAACAGAAAAAAGAAAGATGCTAAGCGTTCCATTTGACAAATAAAAAACAATAAAAAATAGCAAATAAAACGAGCATAACAAATTATGAGACACATCAGAATGATTAATGGCGA
>JAQVGD010000240.1 GCA_028696945.1 Lutibacter sp. | reverse complement strand
TGTTTGCGCTGCTGTTACCGTAACTTTTTTAGTTATTTCATTTGTTCCACCAGCTCCTGTGGCTACTAATTTCACATCAAAATCACCTGCTGTTGTAAAGGTAAATTTTGGATTTTGTTCGGTAGAACTAAAACTTGTTCCTGCTGCCGACCATTGATAAGAAGTTGCATTTGTACTTGTATTACTAAATGTGACTTCTTCATTTACCTCAGGGCTAACAGGGGCGAATGAAAATTCAGCTGTCGGAGCTGTGGGGGTTTCTTCGTCTTCTTTGGAACAACCTACAGCGATTGTTAGCAATATAAAAGAAAAAAGGATGCTTCTTAGGATGGTTAAAAAAGGATGTGATTTCATAATAAAAATGGTTTTAATTAGAAAATTAGATAGCTTAAATGGACAAATAGTTTTTATTTAGATAAAAGTAATTTTTAAGATTCGTAAAAACTATACGGCATTTGCCCTATTTTTTAAATAAGAAATGGCTATTGCGGAAGATAATAGCTTTTATGCTAGAGCAGTTATTGAAAAATATCAATTTAGATTATAAATTTAAAGGTAACAATGGAGCTGAGCTTATTGGTAAATTGAACTCCATTATATTTAGTTAGGAAAGCTGTGCTACAGAACCAATACTACGCTGTTTTTTGCGCGTTGGCTTTTCTGCCACTAATTTTAATGGTTTGCACAATTTTTATAGAAGTTTATAACGTTATATATTATAGTTTCCCATTCCACTCATCATAGAACTGAGTTAAAAAATGTTCCATATAAAGATGTCTGCCAGCAGCTATTTTACGTCCCGTATCCGTTTTCATTCTGTCTTTTAACAACAATAATTTTTCATAAAAATGATTGATTGTTGGTGCTTCTGAGTTTTTATAGGCTTCTTTGGTTTGGTTTAGATTGGGAGGAATTTCGGGATTGTAAAGCGGTCTGTTTTTAAATCCGCCATAATTAAATGTTCGCGCGATTCCAACAGCGCCTATCGCATCCAATCTGTCGGCGTCCTGAATAACTTCCAATTCCGGCGAGTTAAACTGCTGTTCAAAATTTCCTCCCTTAAAAGAAATATTGCTGATAATATTTTCAATATGGATAATAATTGAATCTTCAACTTGCTGACTTTCCAAAAACTCACGAGCTATTTTTGGGCCGATGGTTTCATCGCCGTTATGAAATTTTGAATCGGCAATATCGTGTAGTAAGGCACCCAATTCCACCACAAACTCATCAACATTTTCATTTTTTGCAATGAGCTTTGCCGTATTCCAAACGCGTAGAATATGAAACCAGTCGTGACCGCCTTCTGCATTTTTTAAGGCATTTTTTACAAATGCTTCGGTATTTTTAATGATTTGTTGGTTGTTCATTATTAAAAAAAATAAGACTTAAAATCATAAAACAACTTAAATAACAGTAGTTTTATTTTGTTTGAACTCAATTAATAAACTGCGGTACATTTTCCTATAACGCAAGTAACGTCTATTGGTGGCATTGGGACTGAACAATCGGAAATAATTCCCCATTTTTGGTTAAAGGAATTTTCAAGCGCGTTATAAGTCGCTACTTTTTGTTGAAGCAATTCGATATCAATTGAAGTGCTGAAAACAAGATATGATTTTGGTCCGCCGCAAGCTTTGCTTCCGAATGCAATATACTCACAACCTGAATTTTCACTACAATCAGCGGAATCAATTAGCAATTCAATTTCTTCTTGTAAAACAGTTAAATTGGCTAAATCTTGTTCTTTGCTGGATTCGGTATTGTTTGTGCAACCAAAAACGATTGCCAGTAGGGCAATCGTTTTTAGGATATTTTTAATCAGTTTCATTTAGAAGGAAATTATTTTTAACAATATTCCTCGTAAGCTCCGGCTAAATTTGAAGCAATCACTTCGGCAGGTCGCCCTTCAATGTGATGACGCTCTAACATATGAACCAAAACGCCATCCTTAAACAAGGCTATCGATGGTGATGATGGAGGAAAAGGAATCATATTTTCACGTGCTTTTGCGGTAGCTTCACTGTCAACTCCTGCAAAAACGGTCACTAAGTTTTCAGGTATTTTGCTATGCTTTAAAGAAACAACTACTCCAGGACGCGCTGTGCCGGCGGCACAACCACAAACTGAATTAACAACAACCAATGTGGTGCCTTCTTTTTTTAAGGCTGACTCAACTTCTTGAGCAGTATGTAATGATTTAAAACCTGCATTTTCCAATTCTGCTTGCATAGGTTTTACCAATTCTGGTGGATACATATTTTTATTTTTTTAGTTAAACGTAATTTAATTGCAAATATAAGCGTTTAAATATGAAATGACTAAACACAATTTTTAATTATCTTTTTGGGAAAAAAGTTTATAACTATTTTAACAATTGTGATATAACTAACTTTTAGGAAACTGACAAATCGATGTATCTTTGCACCCTAAATAAAAATTATGGGAAATTTTATTAAATGGCTGGGGGCAGGATTGGGTTTTACACTTGGAGGTCCAATTGGAAGTATTTTAGGTTTTGCTGTTGGCAGTTTTATTGATGGATTTTCAAAGGAAGATATTGAACTCGCTAAAACTTATGGAAGATCAAGCGCAAATGTGCAATCTGGAGATTTTGAAGTAAGTTTATTGTTGTTGTCATCAATTGTTATTAAAGCTGACGGAAGAATAGACGAACGTGAATTATCGTATGTCAGAGAACATTTTAAGAGAATGTATGGCGAAGAACGCGCTAAAAACGCCTATAAATTATTCAATATATTTATTAAAAATAACGAAATTTCAACAGCTCAAATTTGCATGCAAATACGACAGAATTTAACACATGCTTCCCGTTTGCAGTTGGTTCATTTTTTGTTTGGCATTGCAAATGCAGATGGTGCTGTTAATGAAGTTGAGGTAAATGCCATAAAAACCATTGCTGGTTATTTGTATGTTAATTCCTACGATTTTGAATCCATAAAGGCGATGTTTTATAGCAGTTCTGACAGTGCTTATCGAATTTTAGAGATCGAAAAAACGGCGTCTAATGATGTAGTGAAAATGGCGTACCGAAAAATGGCGAAAAAATACCATCCCGATAAACTGCAACATCTTGGCAATGAACATATAAAAGGGGCTGAAGAAAAATTTAAGCAGGTTAGTATTGCCTATGAACAAATTCAAAAGGAAAGAGGAATTTAGGATTTTTAAGTCGAAAAGCAGAAAGTCTTAAAGTCGAAAAATCATTTTGAAATATTCATTTTTTAAACCCAATTTGTTTTCGTTCTAGTTGTGCTATTTCTTGTGCATCTTTATTCAATAAATAATACAATGCTTGGTTAATATCCTTAAAGTTAAGGTTCATTTGTTTTTCAAGAGTCGCAATATTTTCTTTTAAATCTTTGTAATCGGCTAAATGTTGTCGCAATACTACAAAAGCTCTAATAACAGCAATATTTACTTGTATGGCTTTTTTGCTGTTTAATACGCTAGAAAGCATTGCAACTCCTTGTTCCGTAAAGGCGAAAGGCATATAGCGAGTACCTCCACGGTTTGAGGTCGCAAATTGCGTCCTCAAATTTTCATACTCTTCTTTAGAAAGTTTAACCCACTTTGCAGCTAACCGGGCGATAAGTTCTGTAAAATAGGGATTTTATTTTTTTTAAATTCCGAACTGTGTACTACAGATTTTCGTTTTACGAAGGGATAGAATTTGTAGTTCAAGGCTT
>JAQVGD010000239.1 GCA_028696945.1 Lutibacter sp. | reverse complement strand
TAAAATTGCGCCATAAGTTCCAACAACATAACCAAAAACAGCCAATAAAACACCAACCGTTGCCAATGACGGATGAAAAGCGGCAGCAACAACTGGTGCTGAAGCCGCACCACCCACGTTTGCCTGACTTCCAACAGCCAAGAAAAAGTAAGGTGCTCGAACTAATTTGGCTACAATAATTAGCAATGCAGCATGTATGGTCATCCAAACAATTCCTATTAATATCAATCCGGGATTGTCTAAAATCATGGTTAAATCCATTTTCATTCCAATAGTAGCCACTAAAATGTAAATAAAAACACTTCCAATTTTGCTGGCTCCTGCGCCTTCATAAGTTTTAAACTTTGTAAAAGACAAGGCAATTCCCAAGATGGTTGCAATACTGATCATCCAAAAGAATTGTGATCCGAACGATGAAAAAGCAGAGCGTTTATCGCTTACAGAAGGAACATTTTCTGTTAAAAATGAAGAAATTGCATCTGCGCCAAAATGAGAAATTCCTACTATTGTAAACGCAATTGAGAGGATTACAATTAAATCGGATAGCGAAGGAATTTTTGTTATTTTTGAGCTGAATGTTGAAACTTTCTCTTTTAACGCTTCTATTGCTGAGGTATCCGATTTCAGCCATTTGTCAATTTTTTCAGATTTTCCGATACCGATTAAAATGATCGCCATCCAAATATTTGCGACAACAATATCAACCAGAACCATTCCACCATATAGTTTGGTGTTGTATCCATAAATTTCAAGCATCGCCGCTTGATTTGCGCCACCGCCAATCCAACTTCCCGCCAAGGTTGCCAAACCTCTCCAAACAGCATCAGGCCCAACGCCGCCAACAGTTTCGGGAGAAACCAATGAAATTAGAAGAATGGCTATTGGGCCGCCAATAATAATTCCAACCGTTCCTGTTAGAAACATAATCAAGGCTTTCGGCCCTAAATTAAGAACAGCTTTTAAATCAATGCTTAAGGTTAATAAAACCAAAGAAGCTGGTAGCAGAAATCTACTCGCTACATAATATAAATGTGATTCGTGTTTAACAAGTTTACCAGCTTCATTTATGGAAGTCCATTCTGGGGCAATTATTCCCAATGAAGTGAAAATGGCAGGTAACATATAAGCCATCAAAAGAGCTGGCACAATTTTATAAAATTTTAGCCAAGTTTTATTTTCACTGGAGGAAGTATAAAAAACGAATCCGAGCGTCAGCATTAATATTCCGAAGGCAATGGTGTCTTGTGTAATTAGTGGCGTTGTATCCATGTTTTTTTTTGAATTTTGGCTAAAATACTATTTTTTTAAATGAATATAGAACTAAAGAAAGTCTTTTTGGTTGTGTATATTTGTGGAATAAATTTTTGAACAGATGAAACAGATGAAACATATAAAACTTTATTTTTTAGTGGCTTTATTGGCAATTTCCTGCAAAACAATCCAGGAAACTAATACAACTGCCGTAAAAGGTGTAGCACCAAAGGCGCAAGATCTTAGTGAAATTCAGGGAGGAATGTGGATTCCATCTTTGTTGGAAGGAATGAATGAACGGGAAATGCAACTTTTAGGAAGTAAAATGACCGCAAAAGACATTTATGATGTCAATAATTCGAGTTTAAAGGATGCCGTTGTGCATTTTAATGGTGGTTGTACTTCAGAAATAATTTCACCAAACGGTTTGTTATTGACTAACCATCATTGTGGATATGGTGCCATACAATCTCACTCAACTGTAGAAAATGATTATTTAAAAGATGGCTTTTGGGCTATGAATTATGAGGAAGAATTGCCAAATCCAAGTATGGATGTCACTTTTATAAAAAGAATAGACGATGTTACTTCGGAAGTTTTTAATGGTATTACTGAATCAATGGACGAAGCTTCAAAAATGAAAATTATCAATCAAAATATTTTAAAAGTTGTAAAAACAGTTCAAAAAGAAGATTGGCAAGACGCCAATGTCAAACCAATTTACCATGGCAATCAATATTTGTTATTCGTAACTGAAACTTTTAATGATCTTCGTTTGGTTGGTGCGCCACCAACTTCAATAGGAAAATTTGGTGCAGATACCGACAATTGGATGTGGCCACGCCATACGGGAGATTTCTCTATGTTCAGAATTTATGCCGATGCAAATAACCGTCCGGCAAACTACTCAAAAGACAATGTACCTTATAAACCAAACCATTATTTACCAATATCATTAGATGGTGTTGCAGAAGGTGACTTTACCTTGGTATTTGGGTTTCCAGGACGTACCAATGAGTATTTGCCTGCAGTTGGCGTGGATCAAATTGCAAATGTGTTGAATCCGGCAAGAATTGAAATTCGCGACAATGCTTTAAAAATAGTGGACTCTTTTATGAGAAAAGATGCCGATATAAAAATTAAATATGCTTCAAAATATGCCTCAATTGCAAATTATTGGAAAAAATGGATAGGGGAGAGTCAGGGAATTCAAAAATCGAATGCCATAGAGAAGAAACGCGAACTGGAAGCAGAATTTACGAAAATTGTAAATGAAAAAGATTTGGTGGGTTACAAATCCTTACTCTCAGATTTTGAGAAATTATATAAAGAAATAGAAAGTGTTTCATTGGCACGTGAATACTGGATGGAAATAGCCTATAGAAATGTGGAATTGTTGGGAATTACTTTTAGGGCATATCAACTGGAACAAGCTTATGTAAAAGGTGGAGAACCAGCTTTTAACAAAGCAAAAGAATCTGTTTTGAATACATATAAAGGCATTTATAAAAATTATAGTGCAAAGGTTGACAAACCTGTTTTTGAGAAATTAGTTACTTTATATGTCGAAAAATCGCCTAAAGAGTATTTACCTTCAACTATGAAAGGGGTAAATTTCACAGAACTTACCAATAATATTTATGCTGACTCAAAATTGACAACTTTAGAAGGCACTGAAAAATTGCTTTCTGGAACTCCAGAAGAAGTGATCAAAAAGCTAAATGAAGACAAGGCGTATGCCTTTGGAAAAGAGTGGCACACTATTTTTTACACCGAATTGGAACCGAAATTTCATGCACTAAATTTAGAAATAGATGCCGTTCAAAAGGAATATATGAAAGCGTTGATGGAAGTTTTTCCAAACAATCGCTTTTTTCCAGACGCCAACAGTACGCTTCGTGTAACCTACGGACAAGTTCGCGGTTATGAGCCAAGAGATGGGATTTATTATGAAACTACCACTTATTTAGATGGCGTTATTGAAAAATATGTTCCGGGAGATTATGAATTTGATATGCCAAAAAAATTATTGGATTTATATAATGCCAAAGATTACGGTCAATATGGGGAAAGCGGTAAAATGCCAGTCAACTTTATTGGCACAAACCATACAACGGGAGGAAATTCTGGAAGTCCAGCTATTGACGCACAAGGAAATTTAATCGGATTAAACTTCGATAGGGTTTGGGAAGGAACCATGAGCGATATGAATTATGATCCGGATATTTGCAGAAACATTATGGTCGATATTCGCTACGTATTGTTTATTATCGATAAATATGCCGGCGCAAAAAATTTAATTGACGAAATGACTTTTGTGCATCCGAAAAAATAATTTCAAGCTTTATTGGTCTCATTCGTTAGTTAAAACTATGCACTTTTAGTGCAAGACTTTCAGTTGCTACCCACTTTTGTATCTTTGAGTTATGAAAGAACAAAGACGAATGGGTCATACTGTTTCTTGGTTGA
>JAQVGD010000059.1 GCA_028696945.1 Lutibacter sp. | reverse complement strand
GAATTTATGATTATGCCAATAAAGGCCAAGAACTTCTCTGAGGCATTTAAAATGGGTACTGAAATATTCCATAACCTTAAAAAAATACTTCACGATAGGGGTTTAAGTACAGCTGTTGGTGATGAAGGTGGTTTCGCACCAACTTTTGACGGAACAGAAGACGCCATTGAAACGATTTTAAAAGCAATTGAAAATGCAGGATACAAACCAGGGAAAGAAGTTAAATTGGCATTGGATTGTGCAGCTGCAGAATTCTATGAAAATGGAAAATATGATTATACAAAATTTGAGGGAGATAAAGGAGTTATAAGAAATTCTGAACAACAAGTGGATTATTTGGCAGAATTGGCTTCAAAATATCCAATTATCTCTATTGAAGATGGTATGGATGAAAACGACTGGGAAGGGTGGAAATATTTAACCGATAAAATTGGCGATAAAGTTCAAATTGTTGGGGATGATTTGTTTGTAACTAATGTTGAACGATTGGCAAGAGGAATAAAAGAAGGTTCTGCAAACTCTATATTAATTAAACTAAATCAAATAGGTACTTTAACCGAAACAATTGCAGCCGTAAATATGGCGCATAATGCTGGTTATACTTGTGTTATTTCTCATAGATCAGGTGAAACAGAAGACACTACTATTGCAGATTTGGCAGTAGCATTAAATACGGGTCAAATTAAAACTGGGTCAGCTTCTCGTTCAGACAGGATGGCAAAATATAACCAATTGTTAAGAATTGAAGAAGAACTTGGAAGTACTGCTTATTATCCGCAAGAAAGGGCATTTAAAATTTAAGGACTCCTTTATTTGGTATTTGGCAAGAATGCCGAGAATTCTCTCGGCTTTTTTTATATATGTAACATTGTTTACGTATTGTAGTGGCATTTTATGCAAAACATTGATTTAAATCATATAAATTTCTTACAAAATCTATTAGATTCGTGATATTTAACAACAAATAATTTAATAACATTAATATATCTACATAAGCGATGTCAAATAAAGCGATTTTAGAAGTAAATGGCAAAAAATATGAATTTCCGGTTTATACAGGAACTGAAAATGAAATTGCCATGGATATTTCAACATTAAGGTCTGTAACTGGAGGTTTAATTACCTTAGACACAGGATACAAGAACACAGGTTCATGCTCTAGTAAAATAACATTTTTAGATGGTGAAAAAGGGATTTTAAGACACAGGGGTTATGCCATCGAGGATTTAGCAAAAAAAGCCAGTTTTTTAGAGGTGGCCTTTTTAATCATATTTGGAGAGCTTCCAACAAAAGAAGAATTCAAGAAATTTCAGGCTGATATCAATAAAAATTCAATGGTAAATGAGGAGATGAAAGATATTGTTGAAGGTTTTCCAAAGTCAACACACCCAATGGGAATGTTGTCTAGTTTAACGAGTGCGCTTACTGGTTTTAATCCAGGTGTTGTAAACGTTAACTCAAAAGAAGATATGTACAGAGCAGTTACTAAAATACTAGGAAAATTCCCAGTAGTAGCAACTTGGGCACACAGAAGAAATAACGGATTGCCACTAAACTATTCTGATAATTCTTTAGACTACGTTTCAAATATTATGCAGTTGTTGTTTAGAATACCAACAGAACAGTATGTAATAAACCCAATAGCCGTTAATGCGCTTAATGAATTGTTAATTTTGCATGAAGATCACGAACAAAACTGTTCAACGTCAACTGTTCGTATGGTGGGTTCCTCTGGGGCAGGATTGTTTGCGTCCGTTTCTGCAGGAGTTTCCGCATTATGGGGACATCTTCATGGCGGTGCAAATCAGGCTGTACTCGAAATGTTAGAGGAAATACAGAAAGATGGTGGTGATGTTGAAAAGTTTATCAATAGAGCAAAAGATAAAGATGACCCTTTCCGCTTAATGGGATTTGGGCATAGAGTTTACAAAAACTTTGACCCAAGAGCTCGTATTATAAAAAAAGCAGCTGACGAATTGTTTGCGGATCTTAATTTAACCGATCCTGTTTTAAAAATTGCAAAACACTTAGAGGAAGTTGCACTTAAAGATTCCTATTTTGCTGAACGTAAATTATATCCTAACGTTGATTTTTATTCAGGAATAATTTATAGAGCTTTAGGTATTCCTGTGGAAATGTTTACAGTCATGTTTGCAGTTGGCCGTTTACCAGGATGGATTGCACAATGGAAAGAAATGCGTGAAAATAATGAACCAATTGGACGTCCACGTCAATTATATGTTGGTGAGCCATTACGTAAATTTAAAGGATTTAAGGAAAGATAATTTTAACTTTTTTTAAATTTATAAAGAAACCACATATTAAGTTATGGGGTTTCTTTATTTTTACAGTAAAATTAATATTTATGATAAAACTGAATGTTTACAATGAGACTTCTCGGCTTAGAGTTGTGGTTTTGGGCACTGCAGTCAGCAATGGTCCTACACCAAAATTAGAGGAGGCGTATGATCCTAAATCATTGGAACATATCAAAGCGGGAACCTATCCTATTGAAATAGATATGGTGCATGAAATGGAAGCTTTTAATAAGGTGTTTGAAAAATACCATGTAAAAGTTTACAGACCAAAATTGATTGAAGATTACAATCAAATATTCTCACGAGACATTGCCTTTGTTATTGAAGATAAGTTGTTTAAATCTAACATCTTACCCGATAGGGAAAAGGAAATTGAGGCCATTCAATATGTGTTGAATCAAATTGATCCAAATAACATTATTGTAGCTTCTGATGATGTTCATTTTGAAGGTGGTGATGTAATGCTATGGAATAACCATATTTTTATCGGCACCTATAAAGGAGAAGATTATAAAAATTACATCACAGCTAGAACCAATATGAAAGGGGTTAATTTTATTAAAAATTTATTTCCGAATAAAATAGTTAAAGAGTTTGATTTGGTAAAATCAAATACAAATGCAAGAGAGAATGCACTTCATTTAGATTGTTGTTTTCAGCCAGTTGGAAAAAATAAAGCGATTATCCATAAAGAAGGTTTTAGAGATGAAAATGATTATAATTATTTGGTAAATTTGTTTGGAAAAGAAAATATGTTTCATATTACCAAAGATGAAATGTATCAAATGTTTTCTAATATATTTTCAATTTCTGATGAAGTGGTGGTTTCAGAAAAAAACTTTACGAGACTTAACAACTGGTTAAGAGCACAAGGTTTTACCGTTGAAGAAATACCATACGCAGAAATATCAAAACAAGAAGGTTTGTTAAGATGTACAACATTGCCATTAATAAGAGATTAATTATGCGACAAATTACAAATACAATTTTAATGATTCGGCCTGTTTCATTCCGTATGAATGAACAAACCGCCGTAAACAATTACTATCAGAAAGTTTTAGAAAGTTTAACGCCCGAAACAGTGCAATTTAAAGCCCTGCAAGAGTTTGATGATTTTGTGGAAAAATTAAAGGCGGTTGGTGTAAATGTGATTGTTATAAACGATACGAATGATACCGATACGCCAGATTCCATTTTTCCAAATAATTGGATTTCTTTTCACGAAAACGGCGATGTGGCTTTATACCCTATGTTTGCAGAAAATAGACGGTTAGAAAGAAGAGAGGATATTTTGGAAACGCTAGAAGATCTAGGCTATCAAATTGATAATGTGGTGGATTATACTTCCGCAGAAGAAGAAAAAATATATTTAGAAGGAACAGGAAGTTTGTTGTTGGATAGGGTAAATGGAAAAGCCTATTGTGCCTTATCGCCTCGGGCAGATGAAGATTTGTTGATAGAATTTTGTGAAGATTTTGAATTTACGCCTGTTTCTTTTGTTGCGAATCAAACATTAAATGACAAACGTTTGCCAATTTACCACACCAATGTAATTATGTGTTTGGGTGAGAAATTTTCAGTAATTTGTTTAGATAGTATTGACGACAAAAAGGAACGCAAAGAAGTTATTAAACATTTAAAGGAAGACAAAAAGGAAATTATTGCTATTACAGAAGAACAAGTTAATAGTTTTGCTGGTAATATGTTGCAGGTTTTGGGAAATAATGAGGAGCGTTATATTATAATGTCAAACGCAGCCTTCGAAAGTTTAACAAATCAACAAATTAATCAAATTCAAAAGCATGGCAAAATACTTTATAGTTCATTAGATACCATTGAAGCTTGTGGAGGCGGAAGTGCACGTTGTATGATGGCGGAGGTTTTTTTACCTAAAAACAATTAATTTTATTCAAAAAATCAAGAATTGAAAAATGCTTTCTAAAAAAACAAAATACGGACTTAAAGCCTTGAGCTATCTTGCCAAACAAGAGCCAAATTTGCCCGTTTTAATTTCAGATATTTCCGAATCGGAGAATATCTCAAAAAAGTTTTTGGAGAATATTTTATTGACCTTAAAAAAAAGCGAAATTGTTTCGTCTAAGAAAGGAAAAGGAGGCGGTTATTATTTGATTAAAAATCCGAATGAAATAAAAATTTCAACAATAATTCGGATGCTTGAAGGACCAATCGCCATGTTGCCTTGCGTTAGTTTAAACTATTACGAAAAATGTGATGATTGTAAAGACGAAGAGCGTTGCAGTCTAAATATCCTAATGGCAGAGGTACGCGACAGCACCCTGAAAATTCTTGAAAATAAAACATTGGCCAATTTTTATTGCGGAACTGATGATTAAATGAAGTCCATAAATTAAAAAAGACTGTCTAAAATTTTAGACAGTCTTTTTTTGAATTAGGCTTTAACTAAAACAGGAATCTTGATATTGAACAATTCTGTTCTTAAAGTTTCCAATTCAATCAACAATGCTTCTTTATTAGATTCAAAATAAAGTTTTGTGTCTGAAAATAACTGTTCGTAATATTCTATGCCGTCATTTAAATTACTTTGGAAAGCGGTTAAATATTTTTGATTTTTCATATTGAAAGAATCACTAAACTCGGCAACTTTATTAGAAAAATAGTCAACATACATGGTCAATTCTTTAATAAACATATGAGGACGGTTTTTTGTTTCAATCACATTAGTTCTTCCATAAATATGATCTACCATTTCTTTTAACGTCAAGTCTTTTGTGAAATAAGCCATATTTGGACCTGGACAAATTGCAACACCTTGCTTTTCACCCTTTCTCTCAATATTATAATTAATTAGTGCAGCATTTGCCAATCCTTCGCACAAACACGCTTTTTCCGTAATTTTATTAGATTTTTCGGCAAACTCACTTGGACTTAAGTTTTCAAGTTTTAACTCATTTAATTTGAGGGTTTGATATTTTCTTGAAGCAGTGCAAATTACTTTTTCTGTAAATTCCGTATTTGAAGATAGAAATTTCTTGGCACAAGCACTACCAGCTTTGTTGGCTGCAATTTTTTCATTTTTAATAATTTCGTTGGTATTTCCCCTTAAGCTGTTAAAAGGAACTCCCAAAGGAGAAATATCACTTAGAAACAAATCTTTTTCTGTAGCAACTCTCAATGCTTTTCTGGTAACTTCATCAACAGTGGTTACTTCTGGAACCAATAAAAATGGAGATCCCCAGCCTACAGAATCAATATTGTAATTGTCGATTAAAAATTCATGTTCTTCATAGTTTCCAACACCTCCCTGAACGGTAATTGCCAAACTTAATGGTTCTGCAGGTATGTGTTTTCCTTTATTTCTTAATGCTTCAACCAAAATCCCGTGAATTTCATCAATTAAAGCTGTTTTGTTTATTTTAAATTCCTCTAAAATTGGGCCCAATAAATAGCCGTCAGAAGCAAAAGCATGGCCGCCGCAATTTAAACCGGATTCAATTCTGTATTCGGAAACCCAAAGTCCTTTTTTTGCTAAAAATTTCCCTTGAATTATTGCCGATCTGTAATCGCTTACTTTTAAAATTATTTTCTTTTTCAACTCATTGTTTTCATTCGGAAAAAAATCATTGAAGTTTTCAAAGTAACTGTACAATCTTGGATTCATTCCTGCGGAAAGCACCACAGAAGATTCCAAAGTACTGTTTGCAAACCCTCTTAATGCTGCGTGTGCATCATTAAATTCTATTGGCAATAAGTCTTTTCTGTTATAATTGGGTTTGTCCAATTTTGTCATAATATTCACATCAATACTCCCCAGTTTTAGGTTGTTTTGAATCCAATTGCTTAAATCTTCTTTTACGGTATTGTGTTGAATGGTTTGAATAAAATTTTGTTTTAATTCTGAAAAATCAGGAAGCATTTCCATATATTTTTCAAATTCACTATTTTTCTGTTCGAAGCTCTTTTTTAGATGTTCAAATTTTTGTTTTACAATGATATCTACCGTATTTAAATAGGAGGTTATTCTTTTCGCTCTATAGTCCTCTATTTTTGTAGAAATTGATTGATATGGGATTTTAAATTTTCCTGAATAATATTCATTCATTTTTTCAATAAGAATATCGTCAACAATTGAAATAACGGAGGAAATACCATATTTTGCAATTTTAATTGGGGTGTCTATTGTAAAAGCAATCCCCATTACTGGTACATGAAATGAATGCGGGTTGTTCTTTTGTTGCATACTTTTTGGTCTTAAATTATTATTTTTACAAATAATTATTATTTTTCGATACAAATGTAGGCAACTCCAAGCTATTATCTGTTAAATGTTTAATAAATAGTGTTTTTTTTTTGACCAAATCTAGGAGTATAGTATTGGTTTTTATTGTTGATTATTTCAAAATGATTTAAGTTCCTTATTCTTTTTTGAAAGCTAACCAACTAAATTTCAATAAAATCTGACTCACATTTTATGGGCTGGTAAACATTTTATATCAAACCTTAATCTTTTAAACAAATCAGTGGATTTATATTTATTTTGCGATTAAGCAATTTCCAGTGCTGAGTGCTAGTTTCCAGAAACACTGCCACCCGATGAAGTTTTTTTATCAACGTATGCCGGATTTCCTTCATAATCAATAGTACCTCCACTGCTTGCTTTTGCCGTTAATTTACCAGTTACATTTACATCAATATTGGCACCGCTGCTAACTTTTGTTATTGCATCATCGCTTTTTAGTTCGTTGGCGTAAATTGAACTGCCACTGCTTGCATTTGCGCTGAATATTTTGCATTTTCCAAAAATAGTGATGGTAGAACCACTTGATGATTCACTTTTAATTTCATGGGCATTTGCGTGAATTTTCATCGAACTTCCGCTGCTCGAATCAAGTTCTAAAGTTTCAGTTTGAATGGTGTTTTCCGATTTTACGGAAGCACCGCTTGAGGTATTTATTTTCGAAATATTTTCGGTTGTCAAATATACATTTCTCGCTTTTGCCCGATTTACATTTTTTTCAAAATAAATGTTTAACTCATTATTTTTGACTTCCGTAATTAATAAACCCATGATATTTTCATCGGCTTCCACATTTGCATCAGTTTGTTTTCCTTGAGTTAAATATAAATTAATTCCTTGTTGTACATTAATTATTTCAAAATCAGAACTAATTGAACGGTCTTCTGAAATGACATGTCCGTTTCCTTTAACCCCAATAATATTTTCAAAGATGCAGGATGTTGTTGTAAATAACAAGGCCAGATATATTGTAATTAAAACGATAATTCTTACTAAAGTTCCCATTGTTTGGTTGTTTTTATATCAAAAATATTTTAAAATGAAACGATGTTTTATATTTTTAAGTTGATTTGTTGAAGATGATGGCTGAATTGTACTTATCCAATTTTAACGCCTTTTTTATCAATTTTTACTTCGGCATCTTTATCGCCATCATTCACTTTTATTTCAACACCATTTTTATCGATTTTTAATTTAAAATTTTCGGTGGCTTTTTTAAATTCATTACCAAAAATATTTGGGTCGCAGTCTAAACATTCCAATCCGTTTTCTGTCATTTTATAATAATGTTTAGGCATATCTCCATCATAAATATCTTGCACATTATCCACATCATTTAAAAATGTTTTTGTTGAAACGTCTAGATAAATCACTGAATTAATTGGTAAATAAACCGTAATGTCAACCAACTGATCCTTAAATTTATTTTTCAAATCCGATAAAAAGTAACCGTTTAACAAAAGATTTTTCTTATTTAAATTGAATTGATATTCAATAGATTCCGCATCTTTATTGGCGGTTAAACGATTTTTGCCGTCAGATTCTTTTCTGATTTTCACAAAAGCAGTTGCTTTATCGGTCGATTTTATATCAACATTAACTCTTGTTGTGTATAATTTCTCCACATCATTGTCAAATACTATTTCGTAATTATTTCTTCTGCGTAACTCTTTTTCATTCGACAAGTTGTCATTTCCAATCAATTTTATGGTTAATGTATCTAAGGCGGTTATAGGCAATTCTTCCGTTTGATTGTGAACGCCATCATAAGCATTTTGTGTTGCGAAATTAATTCCGGCAAAACTTAATCCGAGTATGGCGATAATCCAAACACCTAACAATGATAGTTTTGTTGTGGTGCTAAATGATTTCACATTGCTTGAAAGGATTTTTAATCCCAGCATAAACAATACAACAAATGGAATTGCGATGGCTAAAAATCCAAAAATCGTCAAGAGCCACATAGGCAATATGGAGTCGAAAAAGAATGGTGGGTAATGCACATAATCTCCTCCAAACCCAAGCATTTCAATACTGCCCCATGAAAACGCCCCAATTATAAGCGCAATTAAGGTGGCGGCCGCTATAAAAATCAATAAGGCTCCAATAAATTTCCCAAATACTTTGAGTATGGCCAGTATAATTTTTCCAATGGTGTCAATCACTTCCTGAATTCCCGATTTTGTTTTGTTTTTGAATTCTGAGTTTTTAACCTTCTCTGTCATATCGTTAACGCCATCTTTTACTCTGGATGAAACATCTTGAAATTCTTCTCTAATTTTACGTTCAATATTGCTGATATTTACTGGTTCGCCCTTCATTTGTAATTTTTCGGCAGTAGTTTCGGCTTGAGGAATTAAAATCCACAATAATATGTAAATTAGAAATCCTGTGCCAAAAAAGAAAAACAACACCAACCATAATAAGCGCATCCAAATAACATCCATACCAAAGTAATGTGCCAATCCGGCGCAAACGCCACCTAAAAATTTATCGTCGCTATCTCTAAATAATTTTTTTGAAGCTGTTTTTGGAATGTATTTTGGCCCATCCTCAAAAAGTTCTTCATCCACAGAATAATCTTCGGGTCTTCCCATTATTTTGGTAATTTCATCAATGTCGCTGTCATTTATAACCATACGATCATTGGTAATTCTTTCAGAAAGCAATTCGCCAATTCGAAGTTCAATATCATTTAATATTTCGTCTCTTCCTTGTGGATCGTCACTTAAAGATTGCCTGATGGCATCTAAATAAAGTTTCAGTTTTTGATAGGCTAATTCATCAATATGAAAGAAGATGCCTCCTAGATTTATGTTTATAGTTTTATTCATTTTTTGCTGATTTATTGGTAGTTACTAAGTTTACTGCTTCTACAAGTTCGCTCCAAGTAGTGGTTAATTCTTTTAAAAATAATTTACCAGTTTCTGTTAGGGCATAATATTTTCTCGGTGGTCCAGAGGTTGATTCTTCCCAGCGGTAGCTGAGTAAGCCGACATTTTTTAACCGTGTTAATAATGGATAAATGGTTCCTTCAACAACCAGTAACTTCGCATCTTTTAGCTCCGATAAAATTTCAGAAGTATAAGCATCGCCATGTTGTAATATGGACAGGATGCAATATTCTAAAACTCCCTTTCGCATTTGCGCTTTTGTGTTTTCTATCTTCATAAGTTGCGTTTTAATTAGGCTATTTAATAAATTCAATGGTAAATGGATAATGGTAATATTCCCCATTGACTGCTTTTATGCTGGCAGATATGATTGCAGCAATGATTAAAATGAATACAGGAATAATGCATAATATAACAGCAATTAAACCCAATCCCAACGTAAAAATTGTAAGTGGAATAATGAGCAATGCCAGTAAAAAACAGTAGAGCATCAAGCTCAGCTGGAAATTAATGGCTGCTTTTCCGTGCGAATCTATATAAGCACTTTCACTTTTTTTTGCCGACCATAATAGTAAAGGCGCAATAACATTTCCGAAAGGGAAAATCCATCCTGCAAAACTGCTTAAGTGGGTAATGGAACTGTAATTTTTATCATTTTGGGTAATCATAATTTTATGATTTTTAAATTCTTATACAAAGATATGAATTTTATATAGTATTATGCAAAACATAGTACTACATTTTAACATAATATTAACATTCGTTGTTTTGTTTTTATAAAAGAATCATTGTTGTCTAATTAATTTTTTTTAAACAAATAGACCGCTCCGAAGGGCAATATCATTAAGTTAAGACTTTAACGCCTTTATTTTGTCATTCTGGTAGGCACGAAGAATCACATCATATTAAGCTATTCAATGCGATTCCTCCTTTGTCGGACACGAGCGATAGCGAACTGGCGAAGCAATGACAAATATTCCCTTAACTTAATGACATTGCCCTAATGGGAATAATTGAATTTTCTACGTTCGAACCAACTTGAAACCTCCGAAATATGGATTTGATATTAAATATCAACGCTCAATTAAACTAGAGCCATTAATTATTATGTTTAGTATGATTCTTTGTGCGTTTAGTATAATTACTTTGTATATTTGGTGTAATTAATTATATGTTTAGTATGATTATTTGTGCGTTTAGTATAATTACTTTGTATATTTGGTATAATTAATTATGTATTCGGTATGATTATTTGTGTGTTTGGTATAATTACTTTAAGTATTTGGCCTAATTATTTGTATATTTGGTATGATTAAGGCTTTGAAAAACATAAAATGGATAATAAAATGCATAATCCAACCACTTCTGAGGAAAACTTACCGAAATACTTAAATAATACTGAAGGTGAGTTGCTAAAAAGATTAAGCGATCAAGAAATGCTTATTGCTTCGCTTAGAGAAACTGAAAATAAATACCGTGATTTATTTAATAACTCTATTGATGGTATTTACAAAAGCACGGAAGAAGGTAAATTTATCGAGGTAAATGCTTCGTTGGTTGAAATGTTAGGCTACAATTCTAAAGAGGAATTGTTAAATATAGATATTAAAACCCAACTTTATTTTAATAAATCTGAGAGGGATCAGGTATTTAGTATTGAACAAAGAACTTTTAAAAAAAGTGACATATACCGCCTGCGTAAAAAGGATGGTTCTGAAATTTGGGTGGAAGACCATGGCAGAAATAAGTTTGACATAAATGGCAACCTTGTTTACTATGAAGGGATATTAAGAGACGTTTCAGAAAAAAAGAAGTATGATGATATACTTGATGTGTTGCTGAAAATTTCAAAAAAAGGCTATGCAACTTCCAGTTTAAGAGAATTTGCAGCCTATATTCAGTTGGAGTTGGGACGGCTTATAGATACCAGTAATTTTTATATTGCGTTTATTAATAGGGAAAAACAAACGATAAATATTCCCTTTATTTCTGGAGAAGAATCTGAAGAAGAATTTCCTGCCGAAAAATCGATGACTGCACACTTGATTAAAACCAATAAACCAATATTTATTCTTGAAAATGATCTCAAAGAGTTGCTGGAACAGAAAGTAATTAAACTAATAGGACCTTCAGCAAAAGCTTGGCTAGGGGTTCCTTTAAGAGTTGAAGAGGAAGTTATTGGTGCTATTGTTGTTCAAAGTTACGATAATGAAAATGCATTCAAACAAAGTGATATTGAATTGATGGAATTTGTGTCGTCGCACATCAGTTTGGCAATTCAACGTAAAAAAATTCATCTTGAAACACAAATATCTAAGCAAATTTTAAGAAAGGTGCTTGACAATATTCCTATCAATGTTTTTTGGAAAGATACTGACTCTAAATTTTTAGGTGTAAATGCTATTTCTTTGACGGAAATGGGACTGGAAAATGAAAATGAAGTTATCGGTAAAAGCGATTTTGATTTTTACGACAAAAATGATGCTAAAAAATACAGGGCTGATGAAGTGGACATTATGTTAAGTGGCAAACCAAAATTAAATTATCAGGAATCTCATATTAAAAATGGTGAAAAAAGATGCTATGTAACCAATAAAATGCCGATTTTTGATGAAAAGAACCAAGTAATTGGTATAGTTGGAACTTCTGAAGATATATCTGAACGGAAACGAATTCATTTAGAGTTGGAAAAATTATCTGGGGAATTAAAGATTCAAAATGAAACAAAAAATAAATTTTTCTCTATTATATCGCATGATTTAATTAACCCAATAGCCGGAATCATTGGTTTTTCGGAGTTGTTGAAAGAAAATTATTCGGATTTAGATTCTGAAAAAATTAAAAAATATGCTACCATTATTAATAAGTCAGCCAATTTTACCTTGTCCTTGCTTCATGATTTGTTAGAATGGTCCAGGGTTCAAATCGGAAGTATTGCACCTAATAAGGAAATTTTCGTGTTAAGTGATTTATTGGCGCATAATATTGCTGGTGTAAGTCCGCTTATATCTTCTAAAAAAATTGTTTTGGTCACTAATTTCCAAAAAAAACTTGCTGTTTATGCAGATAAAAAGATGATTTCCTCTATTATAAGAAATTTATTGTCTAATGCCATAAAATTTACTGCTTCTGAAGGAAATATTACAATTTCTTCTAAAGAAATTAGTCTGAACGGTAAAAAAATGATAGAAACCACCATTTCGGATACAGGTATAGGAATGAGCGAGGAGAAATTAAACAATCTTTTCAAAATTGAGCACAACTATAGATCAACTGGAACAAATAATGAAACTGGTTCTGGTTTAGGATTAATTCTTTGTAAAGAATTTATCGAAAGAAATAATGGTACGATTAAGGTAAAAAGCAAACTAAATGTTGGCAGCAGTTTTATCTTTACTGTTGAAGCAGCTTCCTAATTAATAAACCTTTCAATATAAAACAGATATCGCTCTTTTTTTTATAAATTGCCGAAAATTAAAATTTATGAGCGTTACCGTAAAACAAATGAATCGTTTTCTGATTTTTAAATTGCCATCTGCTTTTTTATGTGGGGTTCGGTTAAAGGAACTCGATGATTCAAAAACCGTTGTTACCGTAACACATCGATGGATCAACCAAAATCCGTTTAATTCCATGTATTTTGCTGTGCAGTCGATGGCGGCTGAACTCACCACAGGTGCTTTGGTAATTAAAAAAATTAAAGAAAGCGGCAAGCAAATTTCCATGTTGGTAACGAATCACAATGGAACTTTCACAAAAAAGGCAGTTGGAAAAATAACTTTTACTTGTACCGATGGCTATATGCTTGATGAAGCTTTAAAACGAACCATTGAAACCGGAGAAGGGCAAACTATTTTGATGAAATCTGTTGGCGTAAATCAAAATAATGAACAGGTTTCCGCTTATGAATTTGAATGGAGCGTCAAGTTAAAATCGAAGAAATAAATAAAAAAATATTTTTTAAAGAATTAGAAAGCTGTTTAAAGACTTGGTTTGACCTAGAAAGCTCGCAAAGAAGGTGCAAAGCTCTAAAATCATTTCTTTGCGCTCCTTGCGAAAAACCTAGCGTACCTTGCGGTTAAAAAATAGAGTGCATTTTAAACAAGGCCATTTTCCTGTTTAAGCCTCTAAAGATTCTAATTCTTTATAATTTCTGTTTAACTTTTTCAGTAAAATTCCATAAATAATTCGGTAATAAAGCCATATAAGTCCACACATTACTACCAATAATACAATTTGAAACACAATATTGATGGCCAAAAACTTCTCAGTGTCTAAATTGGAATTTTTAGGCATCACATTTTCAATTAAAATATCAGGATGGGAAAACATAACAGCGTTTAATATAACCGACAACAATATGTATAAAGCAATATTGATATACACATAGTAATTAACCGTTTTACGGGTTTTTAAAATGTTTTTCATCAGTAAATTGGTATTGTCAACTACTGAAATTGTTTTATAATTTTTATAAAACAGATAAATAAATACAATTACCACGATATAGCTCAAAATTTGGGTAACAAACAAAAATGTTTTTAAATTAAACTTTTCATAAATGGCAAAGGCACTTTCAGGAATACTAATGCTTATCAATCCCCAAAATAATAATTCGGCAACACAAATAATGAAAATCCACTTCACAATAGAAGAAGATTTTTTATGGATTAATTTATAAATTTCGTCATAAGATAATATAGGAAAGTCGGCTCCCTGCTTCTTCCAATCCTTTTTTAAGAATTCTAATTCGTCCATCATCTAAGGGTTTAATATTGTTTTTAAACGCGTTTTAATTCTGTTCATCCGCACACGTGCATTTACCTCAGAAATACCCATTGTTTCGGCTATTTCTTTATAATTTACCTCTTCCAAGTACAAGAAAATCAATGCTTTGTCAATATCATTTAATTGATGAATCGCTTTATACATCAATTTTAATTGTTCTTCCTCTGTGTCATCATAACTTGTCGATTCAATCTTGTATAAAACCGAGTCAAAGTCTTGTGTAACAATACTTCGCTTCGATTTTCGATACAATGTTATGGCGGTATTCAGGCCAATTCTGTACATCCAAGTGCTTAATTTGGATTCTCCCCTAAATTTCGGATACGCTTTCCAAAGCTGAATGGCAATTTCCTGAAACAAATCATTGTGCGCATCCTGACTAGAAGTGTAAATCCTACATACTTTATGAATTATGTTCTGATTTTGCTCAAATTCCACTATAAATTTATGCTCAAGTTCTTTATTCACAAGTTTCAAGTTATTTAGCAATTTATAAGTCTGTGTTTACGGTAATTTGTTACAAGTTTACGCAACAAATAAAGAATAAACCAGTAAAAGTATTATTTTGAGCTTATCCGCCTTTTTGGTGGGCGTTTCCCCCGCCAACTGGCGGGAGTCGGGCTTTTCGTTCCAAACTGTCATTGCCGAGCGCAGCGTGGCAATCTGTTGAATATATTACCTCACAAACTCATAATGCCAGGTTTTCCACTGCAATCCCTAACGCAATTAGGATGTACTATCAATAATTTCAAAATCCATATTTAAAGTAGTTTAACCAACTTTAAGTTTAAAATATAAAAAAACTTTTTTGCGCACTTTGCGGTTTTTATTTGCGTGCTTTGCGGTTAATAAATTTTTGGTTCGGTTTTTTTTTTATAATTTTTTCTTGCTTTTTATCATAGAATACCTTTAACTATTTTTACGTTACAATAATAATTCCCCCTTCGGGGGCTAGGGGGCAATCCGTCGGGGGCTAAGGGGCTTTTTTTATGCCTTTAATAAATTTGTCCAATTCCAAACCATATTTAGAGGTTTTTACCTTTTGTGATAACGAATTGTTAATAGTATCTAATAATTTAATATTGGCATCGTACAATTCTGTTAATGCCAAGTAAGGCGCAACCTCGTTTTCTGCATGCATCACGGCAAAGTTGGTGGTGTATAAGTATTTTCTTCTTATAAGGCTTGCTTCTTCCTTTGCAATTTTCGAAACCTGCGCGGTATCGTTTATCTTTTGGGCTTCAAATTTTTCAACAAGCAAGTCTAATTTTTTACCGTTAAATTTTCGTGCCATAGCTTTATGTTCTTCAAACAAATCTTGATTAACAGAACCGGTTATTTTCGCAGAAGTTGCAAATTTTGAAAGTTTGGAGGAAATTGAAATTTCGCCTTTTTCACCAAAAAATGAAATTCTTTCCCCTACGTTTTTGTTTAATATAAGAAAATAAATTTCCGGACTTTCAACATCATCGCTAAGCACAATATCAGTTTTTCCGTCTAATTGAATAGAATCGACAGAAACAAGTGCAGCATCTCTAACTTTTTGTAAATACAAGGTTCCTTTTTTTAAACCGTCAATGGTTACTTTAACAACCATGTCTCCTTGCTCATTTTTATTACAAGAGATTATAAGTGTAACAGTAAGAATTAAGCCAATTATTTTTTTCATCTGTTTATATTTTATTTTTTATTGGTACAGATGCGGTTCGCCATTAATCATTCTGCTGTGTATCAAAATTTGTTATGGCTCGTTTCATCTGTTTATGATTTATTTTTTATTGGTACAGATGCAGTTCGCCATTAATAATTCTGCTGTGTATCAAAATTTGTTATGGCTCGTTTCATCTGTTTAATTTTAAGCGTGCAAATATCTAATTTTTATTTTATTTGTATTCAATCAAATGGAGATTCTTATATATTCTTTAACTGATAAATTGATCATCAAATTATTATTTTCTCAACACTAAATCCTAATTTAAAAAAGTATTTTATTGAGCAACAATACGCATTAATTCTGCAGTTAAAATTGCGCCATAAGTTCC
>JAQVGD010000058.1 GCA_028696945.1 Lutibacter sp. | reverse complement strand
TTCCCAATGCGATTATACATCATTTTTTGGGCATCTCTCATCGTAATGCCCGTTCCAGTAACCAATACCGCAATACCTGTATCGCCAGTAATTAGCCATTCATCTTGAATCTTTTTTAAATGCATTGGGTGAATTCCTTCTTTCATTTCCTTTTTAAAAATAACCACTGAATCTTTGGAAAACAAATAAAATGTTTTCTTGTCATCAAAAGGGAAAGGAGGCACCACAACAAAAGCACCTATTTGAAATCCTTTTTTTACATTGATGGTAAAATTTTCACCATTTGCAATTTTGTATAACATATTTCCAAAAGGTTCATGAATTCCTGCCCGTTGAATAAATATTTGAGGAAACCCAAAACGAGAGGTAAATTCTAAGGGATAAATGCCATTTCCATTTACAATACAATTGATATCAATATGCCCTCTAAAATTTTTTTTGGCTAAAGTGGGTTCAAATTTTTTCAAAGTTGTGTCAAATATAGGAGAATGTTTCGCCCAAAACATACTGCTTCCCATTTCTCCAGTGGAAACTCCCAATTCTTTCGGAAAAAGTTTCTTATGTTCAAAAGTAACATTTAGCGGATAAATAAATTCTTTGCCATTAAAAAAAGCAGATACCGAGATTTCAACACCTTTTACTTTTCGTTGCAATTGAAAAGTGCCAAAATCATTTCCCCACGACTTTTCATAAGCCTTTAAAATCCTCATAACGTCTAATCCTTCATCATCACTTCCAACAAAAAGCAGTTGCTTAAATTCCTGGGTTTCTCCGCTGGGTTTAATAACATAGGCATCCGGATTTTCCTGAACATATTTTATGGCATCCTGAAAATTGTAAAACTCTTTCCACGGCAGCGTTTTTACTTTATGCTTTTTAAGTTCATCCTGACCAAAATTACGATCGAGCTCTAAATTATCGGTGTATTCGGAACCCCCGAAAACTATTTTACCAGCAGCTCGTAATTCAGCACAAACTTTGCCATAACCGGTATAATCAAAAATTATAATATCAGCCCAATCCACATGTTTTTTCCAGTCTAAAACTTTTGTCACAAAACCATAGCCAATTTCTCTGCAAGATTTTTCCTCAATGTATAATTTCACGTCATTTCCCTCTAAAAGCGTGGCGTAGGCAATATCTAAAGATTCTCCCCAGCGGGAAATAAACAAGAAGTTTCTTTTAACAATTTTTACACCATTTACTTTTGAATGGGATGTATTCTCTTTCAACGACCTAATTACTTTACTCATTTTAAATTGATATTTTTTTAATTTTTTTAGCTGTTATTTTGAAGAATAATCTCATAAAAATCTTCAAAAAATCTATTCTGACAATGCCAAATCAACGATAATTGAGGCGTAGTATTCTTCACCATATTTACCTTTTGTAGTTTCAACTTTGTAGGTAATGTCAAAGGTTTTTCCAATATATTTTTTTTTGGTAAGGTCATATTTCTCACTTGCGGCAGCTTCAACACCCTCAAAAAAGAAACTATTGTCGTTTGTGTCAGTAAAATAATAAAATCCTTCTTCATGCCCATCAAAAGTTGCTTTAATGCTTAGAGTTTCTTGATCCTTCACAAAAACAAGAGATAATAATGTGAACAAAGTGATAAGCGTTTTCATTTTTATTCAAAATTTAATTAGAAGTTTTTATGAGTATTGAAATCATTTACAAATAATTTAATCCTTTCATTAAAATAGCGATTGTCTTGTGAAAGCAATTCGCTCACAAAAAGGGATTAAATACCAACTTTTTTCCACAGTTTTAGCAAATCGGCAAATAAATAAACAAATGTTTTCAATAGACAATATCACTAATTTCAGGCCTATTGATTCTTGCATAATGAAGTGTTTACAAGTACATTTTATTGAGCAAATATATATCAAAATTTAGAAATTGTGTAAAATTCATTTAATTATTTTATCAACTGATTTAATAGATCTTCCCCCTTTAAAGAGTGCTTTTATCGAGCAATTTATTTGATTTTTTTTCAAGAAGAAAAAAGAAATATTTAAAAAAAGCACTTAAATTTGATAAAATATTTTTGTGTAAATTTGGTACAAGTGAACGTTGTTTTTTGTGAAATTAAATGTAAATTGTGAAAAATTTACCAAACTTTAAATCTTTTTATAAATGAGAATTGTTAAAATGACATTCAACAAAAATTTTCTTAGAATTTTTGGATTATTATTAGCCTTAATGCTAATTCAAGGTTGTAAAGCATATAAAAGTCCGACCGATTTAGAACAGGCTGCCAAAACTGTAGAAAAAGGATATGTGAAAGTGACTATGGTAAATGGGGATGAATATATTTATGAGAATATTGAATTTAGTGGAAATACTTATTACGGCATAAAAACGGTTGATAGTGAAATAACTAAAACGGTACTTTTAAAAGAAGATGTATTGAAGGTAGAAAGAAGAAACAAAAGCGGTTTAGGTGCGATTGGTATAATTATAGGAATAGGTTCCGTAATTTTGGCAATACTCATGTTTTAGCGGTTATTTGAATAAATTTCGAAAACTGTAGATTGATTATTTTCTTATATTATATAGACGGTAACATAAGATAAAACCAGCAAAACAAATTTTGATGCACAAGTATTTTTTTTCTATAGACACAGTCTGGTTAATAACATATAACTTCCAAATATTTAAAAAAAAGGCATTTTTAGGAATGCAATTTTGAAGCAGAATTCTTTTCTGCTTTTTTACTGGCTCTATGTTAAAACAACGATTTTTAAAAAAATAGTATGATAGATTGTCAAATTAACTAAAATATCAGCTAAAAATTGAAATTGAAATAACAAAACAGGAAATGCATTCAATTAATTAATTATATTTACAAGTGTTGAGATTAATTTTGCCCCAACAGAAAATAAAGGATACATACATTTTTTAAATATAATACCACATTGAAAGAAAATATAGAAATTGATAAGTTAAAATTTTCCGAATTATTGCTAAATGAAGTCAATTTAATAGTTATTTCTTGTGATGAAAGTGGCCAAGTTACTTATGTTTCACCTGCCACTGAACAAATAACTGGCTATAAAATCGATGAACTTCTGGGAGAAAAATGGTTGGATTTAACCTTTTTTTCAAAAGAAGAAGCGCAGTTATATAAAGAAAAGGTATTGGAAATAATCACAAGAAAAATTAAGCTAAATTGCAAACCTTATAATCGGCAGCTCCGTTGTAAGGATGGTACTATGAAATGGATTGAATGGCGCGATTCGCTTGGTGCCGATAATAATTTTGTTTCAGTAGGTGTTGATATCACTAAATGGAAAAAAGCCAAAGAAACCAAAATACAGTTTGACACCATTTTAAATAGCGTAGAATCTATGCTGATGGTGTGCGACAAAGAAGGAAACATAATATATGCGTCACCAGCTGTCGAAAAAATGCTTGGTTATAAGGTAAAAGATATCATGGGCAATAAATGGTGGAAACTTACCTACGAAAATCAGCAAGAAGCGCAACAGGTAAAAAACGCCATTTATAATTACGTTTTTTTTAACAAAAGAGATTATACAGACATTACCAAACGAAAAATTAAAACTGCCAATGGCGATTATAAATGGATTGAATGGCAGCTATCAAAAGGTACTAACGGTAGCTATATCTCAATTGGAACTGATATTACCCAAAGAATTGCGACAGAGTTTGAATTAAAACAAGCAAAAGAAATTGCTGAGGAATCACTAAAAGTTAAAAATGAGTTTTTGGCCAATATGAGCCATGAAATTAGAACGCCGCTGAATGCCGTTATCGGATTTACAGATTTACTGTTGGAAACACAACTAAATCCAGAACAGAGATCGCATTTGGAAACGATGCGGAATTCTGGAGAAATTTTACTTTCTTTGATTAACAACGTCTTAGATCTTTCTAAGCTGGAATCTGAAAAGCTAAAAATTGAGGAAATTCCATTTAACCTTCATAAGTCTTTCAATACAATTTTGAAGTTGATGAAATTAAGGGCTGATGAAAAGGGAATTTCTTTAGACCTAAAAATTGAGCCAAATACACCCTTCCTTGTTATTGGCGACCCAACCAGATTGGAACAAATTTTACTGAATTTAATCGGCAATGCAATTAAATTTACCAATAAAGGTTCTGTGCAAGTTACCCTTAAACAGCTTGCTGAAACTACCGACACTTCTGAAATTTATTTTGAAGTGAGAGATACTGGTATTGGGATTGTTTCCAATAAAATAAATACGGTATTTGGTGCATTTTCACAAGCAAAGAGCGATACTTCAAGAATTTATGGAGGTACGGGTTTAGGGCTTACCATTGTTAAAAAACTGGTTGGTTTGTTAAATGGCGAGATAAAAGTTGAAAGCAAATTTGGACAAGGAAGTGTTTTTAAAATTACCATACCATTTAAAAAAGACTTGGAAAATGTCAATTTAGAAGAAGAAGAAAAAGATTTTTCTATGGAGATCCCTTTAGAGCTTTCTATTTTATTGGTTGAAGACAATAAAACAAACCAATTGTTGGCAAAAACAAGGTTAGAAAGGTGGAAATGCAAAGTGGATATTGCAAACAATGGTATTGAAGGCGTTAAAAAAGCACAACAAAAAATGTATGACCTCATTTTGATGGATATTCAAATGCCAGTAATGGATGGCTATGAGGCCACTAAAATTATAAAAAACGACATTTCTAAAAGAGCTTCTAAAGTTCCTATAATTGCAATGACTGCCTATGCAACCAATGCCGACATTAAACAGGCAAAAGATTCGGGGATGGATGACTATATTTTTAAACCTTTTAAATCTAAGGAACTTTATAAAATACTGGAAAAGTATGGAAAACCATCCAAAGAGCGGAATTTAAAATACAGCGATAATTCTGATATAGAAATTGTAACAAAGACTGAAAAAAAATATACAGATCTTAATTTTTTATATGAAGAAACGCAAGGAGAAAAACCTATATTAATATTGTTAATTGAATCATTTCTTAAGGATATTGAGGAATTTTTCGAAATAGCTGATAAAGAATTTAAAAATAAAAACTGGAAGGCCTTATATGAAGCAACCCATAAAGTTAAGCCAAGTATTACGATGTTTGGAATTTCAGAAATGGAATTAATGATGCATCTATTGGTACATAAATTTAGAGAAGAGAAACAGTTAGACGACGTTGAGAAAATTATGGATAAGTGTAAAGAAGTTTTTAAACATGTAAAAGAAGAGTTATTAATCGAATTAAAATCGTTAAAAAATGAGTGATGCTAAAAAGATTGTTTTGGCGGAGGATAATTCTACGCTTTCATTATTGTTAAAATTCAGATTGGAAAAAGAAGGATATAAACTACATATTGCAGCAGATGGAAAAGAGGCTATTGAATTGATAGAACAACATAATCCCGAGTTAATTTTGACCGACATTATGATGCCTTTTATAAGTGGCTTGGAAGTAATTAGCCATGTTCGAAATAAATTAAACAAACAAACTCCCATTATTGTCTTTTCAGCAGCTGGTCAAGAAGAAATGGTGTTAAAAGCATTCAATTTGGGTGCTAATGATTTTATGGGAAAACCTTTTAGTCCTAATGAATTGGTAATTCGCGTTAAAAGATTGTTGCGTTAATAGTTTATTTAAACAGCCTAAACCTGCTACAATGGAAAGTTATCAATATTTAATTGATTATTTTAAAGAGTCTCCCACAATTATTCAAGTGGTGTGGATTGCCAGCTGTTTTTTCTTAATAATTATTGTCATATTAATAATTTACCTAAAATATTTAAGAAGCCATTTAAGAAATAATGAAAAGATTGTGGCAAAATATCAAAAAGAGTATGAATCGGATCTCATCACTTATTTATACGCAGGCAATGAAGAAGAAGAAATTAGTGAAGATCAACAAGCAATTATTGAAAAATTAAAAATTTGTACAAGCGATGAATTTAAACGAAGGATTATCGTTTCTACCTTGTTGAGGTTAAGAAATGAAATATCTGGGGAAATGGCCGAATCTATTCAAAAACTTTATTTTCAAAGCGGACTTATAAGTTACGCGCTTTCCCGATTAAAAAGTAAAAGATGGTATATTGTGGCAAAAGGAATCAGAGAGCTGACGCAATTTCATGTAAAAGAAGTTCATGATGAGATTGTTGTTATTGTAAACCATCCTAAAAAAGAAATTCGCAAAGAAGTGCAGTTGTATTTGGTTACGCTATTTCATTTTGAGGGGCTAAAATTTTTGGACTTCTTGGAAACACAGCTTTCGGAATGGGATCAGATTCAATTGTTGGAAGTGCTTCAACATTTTGAGGATCAGGAAATACCAGATATTATTCCGTGGCTGAAATCTAAAAACGATTCCGTTGTCGCTTTCGCATTAAAACTGGCAAAAATTTACAATCAGTTTGAAGTAAAAGATGTTTTAATTGAGCTGTTGACCCATCAGCAAAAAGAAATAAGAGTTGATGCAATCAATGTTCTAAATCATTTACAGGTTGTTGAAGCTAAAAATATTTTAAAAAATAACTTTAACAACCTCAGTCAAGAAGAGCAAATTGCATTTTTTAAACTATTGGAAAATCTGTATGAAATTAATGATGAACCTTTTTTAATGGCTCATGTCACTCATGATAATTTCGAAATTAAGTTGTCCGCACTTAAAATTTTAAAGATTCTTAATAGTGAAAAATTTAAAAGTATTGCAGAAATATCGACTGAACCAGAATATATTAGAATTTTTAAATTTATAGCCCATAATTAACTATGAATACAAGTACGGTTGAAATTATATTGGCCATAATACATTCATTATTTTTTATATATGCATTTTTCGCAATAGCGTCTTATGTCATCTTGGCTATAATTTCTGCTGTTGAAACCAAGGAGTATATGAAGAAAAATAGCTTTGTAAATTACAAGGAAATCCTTTCTTCAACCATTTCTCCCTCAATTTCAATCATTGCGCCTGCCTATAATGAAAGTCTGAATATTATTGAAAACGTGCGTTCTTTATTATCGAGCTATTATGTAAATTACGATGTCATTATTGTAAATGACGGAAGCAAAGATGACAGTCTTGAAAAGCTTATTTTGGCTTATGACCTAGTGAAAGTTAATTTTTTGATCAACCAACAAATACCAACAAAACCTATTCGTGCTGGGGTTTTTAAATCTACAAATCCCGCATTTGAAAAATTAATAGTGGTTGACAAAGAAAATGGAGGTAAGGCTGATGCCTTGAATATGGGCTTGAATATTAGCAATAACAATTATGTTGCTTGTATAGATGTGGATTGTTTATTGCTGGAAAACGCCCTTCAAAAAATGATAAAACCATTTTTGGAAGTAACAGATAAAACGGTAATCGCTACTGGTGGAGTCATAAGAATTGCCAATTCCTGTATTATTAAAGATGGAAAGCTGCTCGATGTAAATTTGCCTAAAAAATTGATAGTGAAAGCACAAATTCTTGAATATTTAAGAGCCTTTCTTCTTGGCAGAATGGCTTGGAGCAGACTTAATGGGCTGCTTGTGATTTCTGGAGCTTTTGGTTTGTTCAATAAAAAAATTGCCATTGAAGTAGGTGGATATGACACCAATACAGTTGGCGAGGATATGGAAATTATTGTACAAATGAGAAGGTATATGGAAGAGAAAAATGAAAAATACAAGGTGGCTTATATTCCTGACCCACTTTGCTGGACAGAAGCTCCGGACAATTATAGAATATTTATTTCCCAAAGAAACCGTTGGACACGCGGCACCATTGAAACGCTTAGAAAACACCGAAAAATAGCATTTAACTCAAAATATAGATCTCTCGGAATTTTAAGTTATCCTTATTGGCTCTTTTTTGAAAGATTGGCACCAGTTATTGAAGTTATAGGAATCATATATTTTGTAATTTTGATCGCACTTAATGAAGTGAGATGGGATTATGCAATAGCCTTTATCATTTTGGCATATTTGTTTACGATACTCTTTTCTATAGTTGCAATTTTTTCTGAAGAACTAACCTATCATCAATATAAAAAGAAAGGAACAGGCTTTAAATTGATTATGATTAGTGCATTGGAACCTTTTGTTTTACACCCCTTTATCCTTTATGCGGCAATTAGGGGAAATATGGATTACTATTTTAACAAGAAAAAGAAATGGGGGGAAATGACAAGAAAAGGAATGGCAAAAGCGGAAAATAATTAATAATTGTAAAAAACGAATTAATTAAATAACAACGAGATTTTATATGAAGTTTAAAGATTTTAACAATTATGGTTTCAAATACATTTATTTATCATTTTCATTAATTCTATGTTTTTGGGCAATAAGTATATTTGAGCTTTTCATGACCGCATCAAATAGTCTCGAACAAACTAACACAGGAGTGTTGTTGGCTTATAAATTTCTCAATGATTTTTGGGCAGCTATAGGCATTGCATTGTTGTTTTTCCCACTATATTTGCTGTTTTTCTTCATAAAAAAACCAATTGGCAACATCCTAATTAAAGTGTTGTTTTGCCTCACTATAATCGCCCAATTTTCATTGGTTAAATACAACCTTACCACACTGGTTAATTTGGGTGCAGATCTTTTGGGGTATTCATTGGATGATATTTATACTACAGTTACTGCTTCAGAATCAATGTCGTTTGTGTATTTTTTGCCATTCATTTTTTTTCCATTGCTTTTTTTTGGCATTAATTATGGTCTTAATAAATTTACCAATAAGCGACAAATTTTTGCGTCAGCCATTGTTTTGATAATTGTGTTTGGGAGTTCAAAAATGATTTTTTCTGAATCTTCTGAAACGGTTTATCAAAATAAAATGTACTATTTAGGAGCGGATATTTTTAGATATCAACAAGAGAAAAGCCTCGTGAATGCCTATGATTTATCTGGCAGAAATGATTATCCATTGTTGAGGTCTTTTCAGTATTCAAAAGATGTATTGTCGCCCTTTTTTAATATTCAGGAACAAAAACCAAATATTGTCTTTATTATTGTTGAAGGATTGGGTGCTGAGTTTGTTGGAAAAAATGCTTACAGGGGTTTTACTCCTTACCTCGATTCCTTAATATCTAAATCGCTTTATTGGGAAAATTTTGTAAGCAATGGAGGCAGAACTTTTGGTGCTTTGCCATCATTATTGGGATCTTTGCCCTACGGAGATACTGGTTTTTTAGAGCTAAATCCTTTACCGTCTCATTTTTCGCTTATCAGTGTTTTAAAGGCAAATGACTATACAACCTCATTTTATGGGGGAGATAATTCAAGCTTCGACCGAAAAATAAATTTTTTGGAATACAATGGAATAGATTATGTCATTGATCAAGATAAATTTGGTCCAGGATACGTTAAAACAAAAGAAAATTCAGGTGGATTTTCTTGGGGTTATCCTGATGCCGAAATTTTCAAAAAAACATTATCGGAATTAGACCATAAAAAACAGCCGAGATTGGACATTATTGCAACCCTTACAAACCACGAACCGTTTGATTTCCCTTCAAAAAATATCTATTTAACCAAAGTGGATAGCCTATTAAATTCAAACCAACTTTTTGGGGTTGAAAAAGATGAAATTAGAAATTATAAAGATATTTTTGCCTGCCTTCTTTATACCGATAAATCAATTGAAGATTTTATGAATGCGTATGCCGAAAGGCCAGAATATAACAATACCATTTTTATTATTACCGGTGATCACCGCCTTATTCCCATAACTCAAAAAGATAAATTATGCCGCTTTCATGTGCCTTTTTATGTCTTCAGTCCGATGTTGAAAAAACCCGAAAAATTTAAATCTGTTTCTTCTCATTGGGATGTAACGCCAAGTTTGCTTTCTTTTTTAATGAACAACTATAAATTTAATAAATTGAAAGAAACTTCATGGATGAGTCAGGGATTGGATACCGCAAAACAATTTAGAAATATTCATAAAATTCCTTTAATGAGGTATAAAGGAGCTGTCAATGATTATATTTATAAAGATTATTTCTATGCGGATGGTGAATTATTTAAAATAAATGAAAACTTTGGCATGAATAAAGTTACTGAGCCCGAATTATTAAAAACGGTCTCAGATTCCTTGCTTGAGTTTAAAAAGTTAAATGCTTATTTAACCAAGAGAAATAAAATTTTCCCAGATTCCTTGAATATCTATACCCAACCAGCAGTTCAATTCGCTAAAGAACAGCTTGCAACAATTGAAACATTAACCGTGGGATTAAATTATGATCAAAGTTTTATGGTCGCCAGAGATTTGGCATTTGATAAAAAGTATAAAAATGCAAGGTTGCTTTGTGACTATATTTTGAATGAACTCCCTAATTATGCCGATGTAAGAACTTTAAAAGGCAGAACTTATGCATGGGAAGGCGATTATGAACACGCAGAAAAGGAATTGTTAAATGTTATAAAAAGATCACCTTTTTATGAGGATAGTTATTTGGCAATTATGGATTTATACTGGTGGTCTAATCAGGATGAAAAGTCAATAGGAATTTCAAAAAAAGCAATTGAAAATAGAATTGAAAATCCTGATATTTCTTTCAAATTGGCTCAAGCATACCAAAGAATGGATAATTTAAATAACGCAAATAAAATTATGGACAGCATTTTATTAGTGTATCCAGAAAATGAAGCATTCATAACTTTTAAAAAATCTTTAAAATAATGGTTTATAAAATAGCTTTTAAATGGACTTTAATCTTGATGCTTTTACCGATTTTTCAAAGTTTCGGACAACAAAAAGTATTTGAAGGAAATCCAGATACCGCCTTTGAAAAAGCGAGGGAATTGGCGTTTAACAATCAAAGAAAACAAGCGCAAGACACTTTGCTTTTTATTTTAACCAAATATCCCGACTACCATGATATTCGCTCTTTTTTGGCAAGCACTTATTCTTGGGATGGAGATTATAAAAAAGCAAAAACAGAGTTTTCTTATATTTTAGGAAAAGATCCACAAAGAAAAACCGATTGGATTGCGGCTATAAATAATGAATTGTGGGCCGACAAGCCATTTAGCGCACTGGAATTGGCTGAAAATGCTCTAAAATATTTTCCTGCGGATGGTGATATTCTGTATTTGAAAGCCAGTGCTCAAGAAAACGCCAACAATCCTGAAGAAGCTTTAAGCACCATACAACTTGTTTTAGGCCAGAATCCAAATAATCAAAAAGCGATTGATTACAAAAATAAGTTGAGCAATACGTTGAGTTATAATGCCATTGGAATTAAATCTTCGGTAGATTTTTATTCGGAAACTTTTGATCCAATGCAATATTATTCCTTGAATTATAGCCGACAAACAAAATACGGAAGTATTATTGGAAAAATGAATTTCAACAGAAGGTTTAATGATAATGGACTTCAGTTTGAGGTTGATATGTACCCGAAAATAACAAAAGGATTATATGCCTATCTGAATCTTGGATTTTCAAATTCTTACCTTTATCCCGATGTAAGATATGGCGCGGAATTGTACAAATCATTGCCAAAAAGTTTTGAGGTTTCTTTGGGTTTCAGAGCACTAAAATACAGCACAACAACAAATATCTATACGGGCTCTGTTGGTTGGTACACGGGGAATAGTTATTGGTCTTTTCGCCCTTATTTAACGCCAGGTGATAATGGAACCAGCAAATCTGGAACTTTAAATTATAGAAAGTATAGAAGCGATGCCAACAATTATTTTAGTGTTTCATTAGGAATGGGATTTTCTCCTGAAATTGACAGGTTTCAGTTTGATGGAAATGAAGATACCATTATAGATTTGCAGTCCCAAAAATTCAATGTTGGCTATTATTTTACGTCTTCAACCAAACAAAATGCTTGGGGAGCACAATTTGGAATTACACATCAAGAAATAAGTTTTGACCCTGGAAATTACTTTTGGATTTATTCAGTTGGATTGAATTGGGAGCTTAAATTCATATAATTTTTAAACAATGGCCAAGGAAATAGAACGGAAATTTTTAGTTAAAGGAGACTTTAAAAAACACGCGATAAAAAGTTATAAAATATCACAAGGGTTCTTATCGACTGTGCCCGAAAGAACGGTGCGAATTAGAATAAGAAACAATCAAGGTTTTATTACCATAAAAGGAATTAGCAATGCCTCAGGAACAACCCGTTTTGAATGGGAAAATGAAATTCCATTAAATGAAGCCGAAAATTTGTTGATGCTTTGTGAATCTGCGATTATTGAAAAAATAAGATATATTATTCCTGCAAATTCCAGTTTGTATTTTGAAGTTGATGAATTTTTTGGTGAAAACGAAGGGCTAATTATCGCTGAAATTGAGCTACCCAGCGAAAACACAAAATTTACAAAGCCACGCTGGCTGGGTAAGGAGGTTACTGGTCAAATAAAATATTACAATGCAATGCTTGTTAAAAAACCCTTTAAAAAGTGGTAAATTTTAACTATATTCGACTCCAATTTTAAAATGATATATGTTTGAATTAGCCGGAATTATAATCTTAGGAATTATAGCGCAGTGGGTAGCTTGGAAATTGAAAACTCCTGCAATCTTGCCATTAATTTTAATTGGATTGCTTGTAGGTCCAATCTCAACATTAATTTCTGATGATGGCACAAAATGGTTGGAGCCTATCTGGAACGGAACAGAAGGATTATTTCCAGATGAGCGCTTATTTAACTTTGTATCTTTGGCAATCGGCATCATTCTTTTTGAAGGTGGTTTAACATTAAAAAGATCAGAAATTTTAAATGTTGGTCCAGCCATTCTTAAACTAATTACACTTGGTTCAACAATTACTTTTTTTGGCGCAGGTTTGGCCACGCATTTTATTTTTAATTTAAGTTGGCAGATTTCCTTTTTGTTTTCTGCTTTAATCATAGTTACTGGTCCAACTGTTATCGGGCCGATTTTGAGAAATATTCCCTTAAAAAAGGATGTTTCGGCAGTGTTAAAGTGGGAGGGGATTTTAATTGACCCAATTGGTGCTTTAGTAGCCGTCTTGATTTTTGAATTTATTAGAATTGGTGAAGGATACAATTATACAACAGAGGCATTAATTGAATTTGGTAAAATTGTTATTGTCGGATTTTCTATTGGTTTTGCTGCTGCTTACGCCTTATATTATTCAATCAAAAAAAAGGCGATACCTCATTATTTGTTAAACGTTTCTACTTTGGCCATTGTACTTGCCGTTTTTGTGCTTGCCGATTTTTTTGCCCATGAATCTGGGCTATTGACTGTTGTTATTATGGGGATGGTTCTTGGCAATATGAAAGTGGAGGGATTAAAAGAAATACTTTATTTTAAGGAATCGATAAGTATTTTGCTAATTTCCATATTGTTTATTTTGTTGGCGGCAAACATTAATATTAAGGACTTGATGTTGCTTTATAAGTGGGAAACATTGTTGTTATTTGGTATTGTGGTTTTTGTTTTAAGACCATTGTCGGTTTTCCTAAGCACATCACATTCTGGTTTAAGTTTTAATGAAAAATTATTTATAAGTTGGGTAGGTCCAAGAGGAATAGTGGCTGCCGGTATATCCTCGTTATTTGGTTTGAAATTGGCAATGCAAGGAGAACCCGATGCAGAGTATATTACGCCGTTGGTATTTATGATTGTTTTGGGAACAGTTTTATTAAATGCTACAACAGCTCGTTTATTTGCTAAAATAACAGGTGTATTTTTAAAATCTTCTGATGGAATTATATTGTTTGGTGCTTCAAATTTTGCGCGTTTAATCGCTGAATACCTCAAGAAAAATGAAAGAAGAGTGGTTTTAATAGATAATAATACCGAAAATATTGAAAGGGCAAAGTTGCTGGGATTAGAAGCCATTGAAGGCAATATTTATTCCGATGAGTTGATGCAAGATGTCGAATTAAACGATATTGGGTATTTGCTTGCTTTAACTGGAAGTTCGACCTTAAACAGATATGCAATATCGAAATACGCTAGTATCTTTGGGGAAAATGGTGCTTTTTGAATTGTTTCAACCGATGAAATGTTACAAGGAACATTAGTTCCTAAACCACATTTATTTACCCACAAAGATGACTACATAAATTTAAGCGAAATAGTTCGTGATTTCCCATCTGTGAATGAAGTTACCATTAATTCTCCAGAGCATTATTCCAGCTTATTAAAGGAATTAAATAATGAATTACATTCAATCCCCTTGTTTTTAAAAGACAACACTGGTTTTATTCACATTATTTCTTCTTTAGATAAAACATTCGAAATAGAAAAAGGGAATGTTTTAATGTATATTGGGAAAACCATAGTTTAGCTAAAAACAACAAAAACTTAATTATTTAGCGTTTTTCTGATGGCACTAGATTACAAATCCGCGCTTTTAAAATAAATGCTACAATTGTCTAAAGTTATTTGGCATTTTTCCAATATCTTGGATTGGTTTCTTCGGTTTTTTGATTCCAATAATCGTGGGTAACTTTTCGGCCGTCGGGTGTTTTTAATTTGCGTTGAAAAATCCAGATAGTCGGATTGAAAGTCATATCGGTAACGCCAACAGTGTACATTTGCGGATCTCCCTCCGTTTTTATTTTGTCTTCATCAATAATAACATCAAAGCCGTTTACTTCCAAAAGATTTTTTAAAAAATCTCTGCGATTTTCATCCACACCCTTTTCAACAAAAGTAACCCTTGTTTCTCCAATGCTTCCAAATAAATGATTTCCTCCAAGTGCCATAGTAACTTAATTTAAAAATGTGTTGCTGATTGAAAATATATAATCATAAATTGGGCTATAAACCCCAATCGCTAAAATACCGATGGCAGCCAAAATTAATCCCAAGCGCATATAAACTGGACTTCTAAAATACGGAATGGCAGTATCGCTTTTTCTTAAAAACATCGCTCTTACCACCAATAAATAATAGTACAACGAAATGGTTGCATTTACCACTGCAATAAATACCAGAATATAATAACCTTTGCTTGCAGCTGCGGTATATAAAAAGAATTTACCAAAGAAACCTGCCAATGGTGGAATACCAGCCAACGAAAATAAGGCCAACATCATTAACAAGCTTAATTTAGGATTGGTTCTGTAAAGTCCCTCATAATCATCAATATTTTCTTTGTCTGAAAAGGAAGAAACAGCTTGTACAACTCCAAAAGCACCTAAATTTGAGAAGATATAAATTGCCACAAAATAAACGATTGTTGCAGTTCCCAATTGGTCAACAGACATTAAGCCCAATAATATAAAACCAGCCTGTGCAATGGATGAATAGGCTAAGAAACGTTTCAAATTTTGTTGTCGTAGTGCAAATAGGTTACCAATAAACATGGTGGCGATGGTAACGATATAAATTATTTTGTTCCACGCCGGCATTAGGGATTTAAATACGGTAAACAACAGAATGGTTAAAATAAGAACTGCCGCTCCTTTTGAAATTACCGATAAATAGGAGGCAACATTAATGGGTGCACCTTCATAAACATCCGCAGTCCAAAAATGAAATGGTACCAAGGAGGTTTTAAATGCCAATCCTGAAAAGAAAAATATAAATCCTAAAATTGACAAATTAGAGCTTGTTAATATTTCAGCCATCGAATCAAAGTAAATAGTTCCGGTGGTTGCGTACAATAAGGAAACGCCAAATAAAGCAGCTCCGGATGCCAATGCCGAAGATAAAATATATTTAACAGCACCTTCAGCAGAAATTCTTTTATAGGTATCATAAGCTACCAAAGCAGTAACAGGAAGTGTTGTCAATTCTAAACCGATGTAAAACATTAAAAAATCACCTGCAGAAATCATAAAGTAAGCACCAAGCAAGGATGAAATAATCAGCATAAAAAATTCTGGTGCTTTATTTTCATCGACTACTTTTGCCTTCAGCCAGTCGGCCGATTGTAACAATAAAATTAAAACACCGAAACTTAGGGTTGTTTTAAAGAAATATAAGAGCGCATTTGTTCTAAACATGCCGCCAAATAATTCACCTGATTCTAGTGGTAAAAGTCCTAGGGCGGTATTGATGGCCAATAATATTATGGCAAATGGTATAACCGCTGCTTTTTGTTTTTTGTTAGAAAATATTTCGAATATGATTAGCAATAATAAAATTGCCAATAATCCTATTTCCGAGCGCATTAATAGAAAACTTTCTAAATTCATGTTATTTTATTTTTATAATAATCGTTCAAGAAATGGTTGAAGACTATCTTTTATCATTTCACTTAACCCCAATGGCAAAACACCTATTAAAATAACCGGTATCAGCAATAAAATCAATCCGGCTTTTTCAAACCAGGTTGCTTTTGGTAAATCTTTATATTCCTCATTTGATAAAGGTCCCATCATAATTTTACCAACCATTCTTAATATATAAACGGCCGTTACCACAATGGAAGAAACCACCACAAT
>JAQVGD010000057.1 GCA_028696945.1 Lutibacter sp. | reverse complement strand
GCAAATGAAGAAGTTATAAAGAAATATGTTCAAAGTCAAGGCAAAGATCAGCAGTATCAAAAGATACACAAGTCACAGCTTAAATTGTTTTGATACCTCGTACCCTTGGGTCGAGGTAGTTCATTAAGAGCGTCAAAATTCTAGGAATTGTTTTTTTGTCATCATCATCAAAGTACTCATTGATGCTTAAAATATCAAATCCATATCTTTTGGCAGCATTTATGAAATCGGAAATATGATGGTTAAAACAAGTCACTATTTGAAGTCCTTCTTCCGTTTCAAATCTGGCTTTTGTGCCCGAATATTGTTTAAATGGATGCAGTTCCCCAATATAAATAAAACCGCCTTTTTTGATAGAATTTGCAGCTTTGCTAAAAACGGCGTCCAGATTTTCAATATGCTCAAGAACAAGGCTAAAACAAATTAGGTCTGCTGGTTTTTCAACAAATGTCCAATTTTTGTTGATGTCGGCCTGAATAAATTTTACATTATTAGAAGTAATTTTTTTTGTTGCTTTCTTAAGCATTTCTTTAGAAAGGTCAACTGCCACTATTTCTGTAGATTTCGTAACTAACCACTTGGTATTTTTACCAGTTCCGCAGCCAATTTCCAAACAAGAGTCAAAAGGAATGGAAATTAAATTTTCCCGTAAAGCAATTGCTTCAAGATCTCTTGTTTTATTGCTATTTGTGTCGTATTGTGCTGCCCAAATATTATAGGCTTTTTTTACATTCATAATTTTTATATATTACCTAATCAGATGCTGACGTGGACATTTTTGTTTTTTGGTTGCAGTCGCTAAACAAACTTATAATTAAAAACTCACAATTTAAAACTCAAAAAAATCTGCCATTCAAATTTTTCATTTGGATTTAAAATCTGCAATCCGTTTTTATTGTTAAAAGCATTTGGTGCGCATGTCATAGGCTCAATGGCAATGCAATCTCGTGCTGGTGGCGTGTAAACTTGCAAATAATTTTTTTTATTATTTGGTAAAGAGTCAATTTCTATTGAAGATGTGTCACACTTAAAAGATGCTTTTGGCCTGCCGGTAATAAAACAATCGTCTAAAAAAGTATTTTCAATTAAAAGCGGTGTTTTAAATTTTAAAGGAATTTCATTTAAAGGAATCATATTTTCATTTAAAAAATACTGGGTCTCAGACTCAAAATCCAAAGAACTTGTGTTTAAATTATTTGTTTTAAAATATGGATGCCATCCAATTCCGAAGGGAAAAGATTTTTTGCCATGATTAACAACTTGAAAATTAATGGTCATTTTTTCTTTTGAAAACGTATAAATAACTTTTATTTGGTAGGGAAAAGGAAAGCCTTTTGTTTTTCCTTCATCAGTATAATAAAGTGTCACAATTGCGCTGTTTTCTGATGTTTCTATATTTTTAATTGAAAACTGCTTGTCGTAAATATGGCCGTGAAGCGCATTGTTTAATGCAGTTTCATTACAATCCAATTCGTATTTCGTTTGGTTGAATTCATATTTTCCTTGTGAAATTCTGTTTGGAAAAGGAAATAAGAAAGCAGATTTAAAAGTATTTTTATAATCATTTAAACCTTTAGCGGCATTTAAAATTCCATTGATAATATCAGTGTTATTCAATGATAATTTTTGCAGTGAAGCACCTAAATTTGGATATATGGTGCCGTGAAATTTCAAAGTTTCATTTTTAATGACAATTTGATTTAACAGCGAATTTTGATTTTTTACAACTTCAACAATATACATTTATTCTTCGGGATTTTGATTTTTAGGCAAGCGTTTTGCATCTTTCAGGCTTTTGTTGAGCATCCATTCCAATTGTCCGTTAGTAGAACGGAACTCATCAGCGGCCCATTTTTCAATTGCTTTGAGTAAGTCTTCATCTATACGTAATGCAAACGCTTTTTTCTTTGCCATTTTCTGTTTCTTTTGCGAATTTAAACTCCATTGATCCAATTTTATCTTGATAGGTTTCAATGGTTCTTTGAATTTCTTCTTTTTTTTGTGTTCCAATCAATAGGTGCTTTCTATTTGTTAATAATATTTGTTAATAATAATTGAAGTCCGATGTTTCCTTTTACCGTAAATGATTTTCCATTTCTTTTTCTAAAACTGAATTTTAAACCCCAACCGCCATATTCAAAAATGGCATTATATTTTCGAACATAGCATTTTGAAATTGAATTCCAAGGCAAATATCGATAGGAGAAATGAAAAGGAAAATATTGATAATAAATACCTTTTTCATCAATCCTTGTCTTCAATTTGAAAAAATAGAAAAGCACAAATACTAATAAAAGAACAAGAATACCTCCTAAACTATTCATTATTTCTACAAAACTACCTCGTGAAATGTTATCCCAATCTTTTATGATTGGAATGGTGCTCACAACCAAAGCGATGGTTAAGCCAATGAATAACCATGATTGGGTAAACTTTTGTTCTTCAATAAAAATTTTCATTATGAACGCATTTAATTTGAGTTTTTGAATGGAAAAAATACATAATTACTATTTAAAATTTATTTTTATCCAGTTAATAAATTCGCTTTTGAAAAATCGCCGTGACCTAATGGTTTAAAGTTCCTGTATTAACAATTGGCGTGGTATCTTTATCGGAACAAAGCACCACCATTAAATTACTTACCATGGCGGCTTTTCGCTCCTCATCTAAGTCAACAATATTATTTTTACTTAATTTTAATATCGCCATTTCCACCATACTAACAGCACCTTCCACAATTTTATGACGTGCTGCAATAATTGCGGTGGCTTGCTGGCGTTTTAACATAGCACTCGCAATCTCTTGGGCGTAAGCCAAATAACCGATACGCGCTTCTAAAACTTCAATACCAGCCATTTCCAGGCGTTCAGACAGCTCTTTTTCTAAAGCAATACTTACCTCATTTACGCTGGCTCTTAACGTAATTTCTTCTTCTTTATCATCATCTTCAAAATTATCATAAGGGTACAAACTTGCCAATTTACGAACGGCAGCATCCGATTGCACGCGAACAAAATTTTCGTAATTGTCCACATCAAAAGCAGCTTTGTAGGTATCTTTTACTTTCCAAACTAAAATTGTGCTAATCATAATTGGGTTTCCTAATTTGTCATTAACCTTCACGCGCTCACTGTCGAAATTGCTAGCCCTTAATGAAACTCCTTTTTTAAGATACAAGGGATTTCCCCAATAAAATCCGTTTTCCTTTACGGTACCAATGTATTTTCCGAAAAGCAATATCACTTTTGAAGTGTTCGGATTTACCAAAAAGAATCCAGGAAGAATAATAATCGCCAAAAGGATGGCTAAGGTGAACCAATCAGAAGTATTGGCAATGCCGTAAATACCAGCAATGCCAAATGCAAAGAACAGGAATAGCATGACGTATCCATTTGATAATGTAATAATTTTTTCTTGTGTCATAATCTTAGTTTTAGTTGATATTGAAATGATATCATAAAGATATAAAATAATTTTTGATATTTACAAGTATTTTTACTTACTTTATTTTTAACTTAGCAAAAAATAAATAGAAATGAAAACATTAAGACTAAGCTATATTTTAATAGTATTTTTGCTGATAGGCTCACAATTATTTGCAAATGACATTAAACCAAATTGGGGAAAAACTGGTCATAGAACCATTGGTGAAATTGCAGTGGATTACTTAAACACAAAAACCAAACGTGAAATTTTAAAAATTTTGGACGGGCAAAGTTTGGCATTGGTTTCAACATTTGGTGATGACATAAAATCTGACAAGCGTTACAGAAATTTTAATACCATGCATTATGTGAATATGCCATTTGGTGTAAAATATGAAGATTCAGAAAAGAATCCAGAAGGTGATTTGGTCACAGGAATTGAGAAATGTAAAGCTGTTATTTTAGATAAAAATTCGACAAAAGAAGATAAAGCTTTTTATTTGAAATTATTGGTTCATTTTATTGGTGATTTACACCAGCCAATGCACGTTGGAAGAGCGGAAGATAAAGGCGGAAACGACATTCAGGTTCAGTGGTTTGGCAGTGGCACCAATTTACATGCTGTGTGGGATTCAAAAATGATTGATGGTTTTGGGATGACTTACACGGAACTTGCGGACAATGCTGATAAAATTTCTAAAGAACAAGTGAAGTTTTTACAAAAAGGCACTATTGTAGATTGGGCGAACGAAACGCAAACATTCGCGGTAAAAGCTTATGCTTCTGTTGAGATTGGAGAAAAATTAAGCTATAACTATTCTTATGAAAATTTTGAAACGGTTCGTTCACAACTTCAAAAAGGAGGAATTCGTTTGGCGAAAGTATTGAATGATTTGTTTTCATAAGAATCCTATTCCCGGTCTGATAGCTATTGGGTAATTTCATTAAGTTAAGGGAATGTTTGTCATTGCTTCGCCAGTTCGCTATCGCTCGTGTCCGACAAAGGAGGAATCGCATTAAATAGCTTAACCCGATGTGATTCTTCGTACCTCAGAATGACAAAATAAAGACGTTAAGGTCTTAACTTAGTGACATTAAGCTTCAGGAGAAAGGGAGTTAGATTGATTAAAAAAAACTGAGCAATTTGTTCGGTTTTTTGATTTTTTTTTGATAAATAATTTTATTAACTTGAAGTTCTCTTGTTAGTGTTGACCGATTTTTATAAACTATTTTTCAATATTATGCCAATTCTTTCTTCATAGAAAATAGAAAAACACACCCCTAGCCCCCTCTCGAGAGGGGAATTAATTGCTGTGGTCTTCCGACTTCCGTCTTCGGTCTTCCGACTTCGGTCTTCCGACTTCGGTCTTGAACTTTTTCCTTTCAACTGTTATAGTTCACCCAGCGTCTTTGCTCCCTCAAAAGCAGGGATTCAAATTTGTGTGGTATTGCTATTTTTAAATCAATTTCCTTGGAAGTTTTTGGATGTAGAAATGAGATTTGATATGCACATAAAAAAAGCCCTTTTCCTTTATGAAGTATTTTTTCTTCAACATATAATTTATCGCCAAGAATAGGATGACCAATACTGGCCAAATGAATGCGTATTTGGTGGGTTCTTCCGGTTTTTGGATATACATTTAACAAACTTAAATTTTTATATTTTAAGGAATTCACCACATTCACAACTTCAAAATTAGTTTCGGCAACCTTGCCCTCAATTGGCGTTTTAATTTCTGCAATTGAAGGAACTTTACCAATAACAATGGCGCTATATTTTTTTTGAATGGTATGGTTTTCAAATTGATTTCCCAATTCAATTTGTGCCGTTTTGGTTTTGGCAATCAGCAATATTCCTGAGGTCTGATTGTCTAATCTGTGCACGGGCGTTGACCAGGGAAGCGCATCGGGTTCTGAACTTTTTCCCAAATTAAACGGCAAAGCATTGTAAATTGTTTTATATTCATTTCCGCTCACAGAAAATCCGGCAGGCTTGTGAATGGCTGCCAAGTGATTATCTTCATACAAAATTTCTAACTTAAGTTCAAATATTTTGGGTTGTGATTGTGGCGTTTCCAATAAATCGATTACCTGACCAAATTGCACATAAGTTCCTGTTTTGGCAATTTTACCATCGATTAAAATTTGTCCGCGCTTAATTGCCTTTTTTATGCCAGCGTTTGAAGGAATAAAGTTATAAAATACTTTTGGTGCATAATTTTGCAGTCGAATATTTTCAATTTCTTTCGGAACAATATGAGAATGAAGCGTATTGATGATTTACGATTTTTGATTTACGATTTACGATTTTTTTAAATTTGCTTTAAACAAAATATTCCCCTCTTGAGAAGCCTGTCCCGCTTTTAGAGCGGGAGGGTTAGGGGTGTGTTTTCCTATTATGATTTTGGATTTACGATTTACGATTTTTGATTTACGATTTGTCGATTGTCGATAGGACTTTCAAATTTACAACGTTGTTGTGTAAGGAAAGTTGCGTGGTTTAAGCAATAAAGTTAGTAAATAAAATACGAACCAAGAAAATCCGCGAGGATTTTCGTAAGTAGGCTTTTACCAGCAATTTTTTTTACACGGTGTTATTGGCAATAGTTTCTAATTGTTTTTCGTATTTATAATTTCCGTATCTGTGAATTCATTTAATTCAATTGAATATAATCTTGAAGATGGAGATTTCTTAAATTCTTCTTCTATTAATCCTCCTAATATATAGAGTTTGTCTTCATAATAATAAATTTTAGAATTTTTTAAATTTAAATCAATTCTAAATTCATTTAATATTTTAGTTTCAATATTATAAGTCAGTATTTTATCGTCATTATAGATATAAATAATGTTTTCACTATGCGTTAAAGCAGGGTTTTCTATTCCGTAAAATAAATTTCCTTCGTTATTCCATTTACCAGTAAGAATATCATACGATTCAATTTCTGAAAGTGGAATTTTATTAAATCCACCAACAAGATATATTTTGTTATTTATTATAATACCATTCACTTCTTTTGGGTTGGTCATTTTTGGTAATTCGTACCAATAGCCAGTTGTTATATTATAAATATGTGATTGGTCTGTATATATTTTTTGTCCATTATTATTTTGTTTAATAGAACCTCCGATAACAATAATATTATCTTGATATGGAAATGCTGCAAAATTTACTGCTTGGTGCGGATTAGTGTTATCTATAATAATTTGTTTTGTGTCTAGATTTAAAACTTCAATTTTATCATCTAAATATTCACGTTTTCTATTTGTAGAAAGTGTTTTGCCTCCAAAAGTATAGATGTAGTTATTAACGAATACTATATTATGATATGCACGCTTTCTAAATTTTAACTTTAACGTTTCCCAAGTATCGTTTTCTAAATCATATACTTGTAATTTATCACTGTAATTCTCCCAATTAGAATTATATTTAGTGTTTTTAATAAACTCTTCGAAAGATGATGATATACTTAAAGCTTTTCTTGCATTATCTTCAAAATAAGTTTCATCTCCACCAATTATATAAAATTTATTATCAACTAATGTAGCTCCAAAATTGTAAACTCCGTTTTTTAAAGGAGATAATTTTTTATAAGATATTGTTCGTTTTAATTTTCGATTATTTACTATAGTTACCTCGTTAAGATTTTCTGTTTTTATTGATAAATGAACTATAAAATTGAGTTCATTTAGTCTTGATAATGTATAATTTTTAGGTTCATAACCAATAATTGAAAACCTTATTGAATCTGTTGGATTTATTTTAGATATAGTTTTTAAGTTAAATTCTCCCTTTTCATTTGACGCTGTTCCTGTTTTATCTTTATTTAAATATATATTTACATTCTCTAAAGGTTTTAGAGTTTCTTTATCTAAAACAACACCTTTTACATTTTGTCCAACTGCTGTAAAAATAAAAAAAAATAAAATCAATGTTAATTTCATAGCTTGAGTTCAAAATTATTGCCAAAGGTATTTTATAAGATTTGTGCTACTAAAAATCGGAGATTTTTCGGGCGTAGCAAATCCTTTGCTGAATGTTTGTCGGTTTGTATTAGTTCAAATGTAAGCATAAATTTTATGAGGTGTTGTAGCTAGTGCTTATTCAGTTTTTTTACGTTGCATTCTCAAACCTCTTTCATTCAAGAAATCATTTATATCAATGCACCTTATTCCATTTTTCTTTGCTATTGCAGGAATTTTATTATGCTTTATTTTACTTTCGTTTGTAATTAAAACATATATTATGGGTTTTACAATAACCAAGTAAATAAGGATCAGCCTCTTCTTTTCCTAAAGCTTGTTTTTTTGAATCTAGAAAACCCGAATTAAATTCCTCATTAATAATCGGAATTGAAGCGGTAATACTTGCAGTATCTGTTTTGTGAATGAAATGTTTCTTCCATTTATGCATCCACTTTTTAATAAAGTCTTCTTTTCCCTCATAATTATTAATCTCATCCTCAACAAAGTCAATCGTCCTAAAGCACCCAGTTGGAATTAAATCTTCTATTTCTTCCCAAATAGCTTTAAATACTGGATTATCAAACTTATAAGAGTATTCAAGCATAATCAGTGCACTTGTATCTACAACATAGATAGTTTCATTCTCGTAAAAGTTTAATTCCATTTATCGAGAATTTAATAGTTCACGAGTTTTTGGAATATAAGAGAGTTTAATACCTAAAAAATCGGATAAGTCTTTAATATCAATTCGGTTTTTATCATATGCCGAAAACGCAAGAGAAATATAATTTCTACCTTTCTCTTTTATGGTCTCTTTTGCAATATTCCTTCCTTCTGGGTTTTTTGAACGACCAAAAGTCGGTTTATTCCAAACTTCATGTCTTTCATTGTAATATTTAGAAGTCGTTAGATTGTTAGTTAATAAGGAACGTAAAATTGCCAATGGCCCAACGTGGAAATAATTTGATAATTCAATCAAGTCTTTTTCTGCCCAAATATTGTTTTTTTCTAAACGATAATTTTGCACTAGATGATTAGAAAGTAAATCAGATGTAGGTACTAATATTTCTGATGCAAATGCATTACACCATTTTTCAATTTCACTAATTGTTTTAATTGATAAGTCACAAAGTCCACCATTATTTAATAGAACATGTCCTAATTCGTGAAATAAAGTAAATATTTTAGAGGTAGGTTTTTCTCCACCTCTTTTGATTCCGATTATTGGTATTTCTTCATCTACAATTGAAAAACCTCTCAAATTATCTTGAGTCAAACTCATTTGAAAAACTGCGATACCAAGAGATTCAACTTTTTCAATGTAAGCTTCTAGAATATCACTCATATTTTCTAGTTCTCTAATCTCATTTAAGTTTAAATCAAATCTTATTTTTTGAGCTACCTCAATGATATTAGTTTCTGTTGTTGCTGAATATTTAAATTTATTGATACTTATTCCAGCATCAGTTTTAAGTTCAATTAATGATTGGGTAAAAGCTCTAGCTTTTCGGACGACTAAAATTGTGTTTTCGTGAAAGTTTCCAAGTTCTTTTGAATTTATTGTCCTTCTGTCTTTAGGTAATGGTTTTTCTATAGGAGGTTCTCGCAATAGTAAAATTGCCAAAGTTCTTTTATATGTTTTTGCTAGTAGTTTCAGTTCATCCAAATCAGGATGCTTTTCTCCATTTTCAATTTGATTGAAACGACGTAGATTAATTCCAGTTTTTTCAACAACATAATTTTTGCTTTGAGCAATAGATTCTCTTGCCCAAATCAAAACTTTATTATTTACGGGTATTTTATCTTTTTCTGTCATTCATTCAAATCTACAAATTTCAATTCAAACTGTTAGATTTTTTTTCGCATTAACTACAACTTTGTTTATAACAATTGCCTTTTTTTAAGAAGTTGTATGATTTCTTTATAATCAAAAGACAATTTCAATTTTGAGGCTTCATTAAATGTAAACCAATTGTAATCCAATACTTCAAGTTCCTGAATTTTTATTTCTCCGCTCCAGTTTCCCAAAAACCGATAATATTTTCGGTCTTGCCAAATACCAGTTTTAAAAATTTCTGTAGGCGTGAAATCTAAATTGCATTCTTCTTTTACTTCCCGAATCACATTTTGTTCGGCAGTTTCGCCTATTTCTGCTCTTCCTCCGGGGCAACCCCAATATTCAGGATAATTTTGAGTGTAATTGGAACGTTGGAGCAACAGTATTTTTTTATCTTTTAAAATAATGCCAGATGCCGCTAAAATCATAAAATAATTATTTTTTAATAACACCAAGGGTAGCAGTTTCTCCAGTTGCCAAATGCCATTCTTTAGCCGAAATTATATTTCCATTGGCGTCATAAACTATCACTTCAGCAGTATTCGGTCCAGAATATCCTTGGTTTAGGGCTTGGAAATCTATCCTGTTATAGCCTTGTTCTAAATCGAGATATAACACAAAATAATTTCCTTTCAATCCAATATTGGTGCTTACAACAACGTTATTTAAGTAAATTTGAATCCGGTCGCCATCAACCAAACTATAGTCCCTGCACTCAATTTTAACTGTTTTTGTAGTGCTATTAACAGTGCCTAAACTAAAATTACTTTCCAGTTTTTTATGAGTAACATCTTGACCTTTCCAATATCTCAATCCAATAATATCTTTGTCTTCTGGCAATGTTTCCATCAAAAAGTTTTGATTTTTTGAAGCGGAATTGTTTTGTTCTAAATTTTCATTAATAGCGCTTGTATTTAATTTTACATCAGTATTAAGATTTATGTTTGTTGATGGAGGCGCAATTTTTGTGTTTTCAAAAGTAGCTTTTAAAGGAGCTTTACTTTTAAGCATACCAGCTTCATTATCCATTTTTTTAGATTTAGTGGTATCACTCTGTGAAAATGAATTAACTGAAATTAAGTTAATTAACAGAATAAAAAGTAATGATTTTAAGGAGTTGCTCATTTTCAGTTTTATTTAATAAGTAACCGCAATAAAAATGCCAAGTATTGCAAATTATAAATTTGTGATAAAAGTAATAAAAAATGCCTCAAAAACTGTTGAGACATTTTATTAATTGTTTGTTAAACTATTTTTGATTTTTTTTATTTAATCATCTCAAAACTCCGCTTGATAAAATTGGTCAAATCTTCTCCGTGCAATAAGTTTTGAGAAAGTTTTGCCAAGTCAAAAGCCTGTTGAATTAAACGTTCCTGCTTCTTTTTGGTTTTGGTATTTAAAATTTCCACAACTAAATCGTTATTGGTATTTACCACCAAATTATACATTTCCGGAAAATTTCCCATTCCCATAAATCCGCCGCCGCCTGTTGCCTGCATTTCTTTCATTCGGCGCATAAATTCGGGCTGTGTGATGATAAACGGATTAGCCGATGAATCCATCGCTTCCAACTGAACGGAGTAGGTTTTTTTCGGAATTAACGCTTCAATAACGGGTTTTAATTCTTCCTGTTCCTTTTCAGAAAGCTTGCTTATTTTAGCTTCGTCTTTTTTGATTAAATTATCAATTTGATCAGCGTCCACACGGGCAAAATGAATATTTTCCTTTGAACCTTCCAGTTTTTGTATCAAGTGAGAAACAATAGGAGAATCCAACAACAAAACTTCATATCCTTTTTCTTTTGCGGCATCAATATAACTATGTTGCGCTTTTACGTTAGAGGCATATAAAATAACCAAGTTATTATCTTTATCTGTCTGAAGTGGCTTTATTTTTTCCTCTAGTTCTTCAAAAGTAAGATATGTGTCATCAACCGTTGGATATAGTGCAAATTTGTCAGATTTTTCAAAGAATTTTTCTTCGGAAAGCATTCCGTATTCAATGATTATTTTGATATCGTTCCATTTTTCTTCGAAAGCTTTACGGTCGTTTTTAAATAAACTAATCAGTTTATCGGCCACTTTTCGCGTGATGTAACTCGCTATTTTTTTAACGGCAGCATCACTTTGCAAATACGAACGGGATACGTTTAACGGAATATCTGGAGAATCAATCACGCCGCGAAGCATTTGTAAAAAGTCGGGCACAATTCCTTCCACATTGTCGGTTACAAATACCTGATTTTGATACAATTGGATTTTGTCTTTTGCCTGATCAATGTTTTTTGTCAGCTTTGGAAAATATAAAATTCCGGTTAAATTAAAAGGATAATCAACATTTAAATGAATGTTAAACAAAGGCTCTTCAAACTGCATTGGATATAATTCTCTATAAAAAGCCGCGTAATCTTCCTCTTTTAAATCGGTCGGATTTTTTGTCCAAGCTGGATTCGGGTTGTTTACAATATTGTCAACCGTAATTTTTTCTGGTTTTGCGTCTTCTGAAGCACCTTCAGGCAAAGGCAAAGTTTCTTCACGCGTTCCAAATTTAATTGGAATTGGCATAAACTTGTTGTATTTGGTTAATAATTGCGTAATTCTGTGTTCTTCTAGAAATTCCGTAGAATCATCAGCAATATGCAACACTATTTCAGTTCCACGCTCAGCCTTTTCAGTTTCATCAATCGTATATTTAGGGCTTCCATCACATTCCCATCTTACCGCTTTTGCATCTTCCTGAAATGATTTTGTGAAAATTTCCACTTTTTCGGCTACCATAAAAGAGGAATAAAATCCCAATCCGAAATGACCTATAATTCCTGAGTCTTCAACTTTATCTTTGTATTTTTCTACAAATTCTTCAGCTCCGGAGAAAGCGATCTGGTTGATGTATTTTTTAACTTCATCACCCGTCATTCCAATACCATGGTCAATAATCCTGATTTCCTTTTTTTCTTTATCAACTTTTACTTCAATAATAAGGTTTCCGATATCGCCTTTAATTTCGCCTAAAGTGGATAAATGTTTTAATTTTAAAGTAGCATCTGTTGCATTTGAAATCAGTTCACGTAAAAATATTTCGTGATCGGAATACAAGAATTTTTTAATAATGGGAAAAATATTTTCAGCCGTTACTTTAATACTTCCTTTTGCCATATTTTTTAGGTTTTAATTAATTTTATCTTCTTATGTTAGTCAAAAAAAATACCAAAGTGTGAAAGGTGACAAATTGGCAAAACAATAATATTGAATTGGAATATTTATGTATATTCGTTACTATAAATTTTAGGGTATTACAAAAGTGGCAGAAATAGCCCTGAAAAATTTACAAAGGGTTTAAATTTATAAAAAAAGTGATGTTACAACTGGATTTTGACTATGTGATTATCGGAAGCGGATTTGGCGGATCGGTAAGTGCTTTGCGCTTGTCGGAAAAAGGCTACAAAGTATTGGTTATTGAAAAAGGAAAATGGTTTAAAAGCAATGATTTTCCCAAAACGAATTGGAATCTAAAAAAATGGTTGTGGCAGCCAAATATGAAATTATTTGGGTTTTTTAAAATGACCTTTTTAAATCATGTTACCGTTTTATCGGGTGTTGGCGTTGGCGGCGGTTCGTTAACCTATGCCAACACACTGCCAATTCCCAAATCAAATTTTTTCAATTCAGGAAGTTGGGCAACATTAAATAATTGGGAAGAGGAACTTAAACCGCATTATAAAACGGCTTATAAAATGTTGGGTGCAGCAACCAATCCCAAACTGCACGCAGCCGATTTGGCGATTAAAGATTTGGCAGTAAGCATTGGGAAAGCAGATTATTTTGAAGCTGCAAAAGTGGGTGTTTATTTTGGGGAAGCCGGGCGTACTGTTGATGATCCTTATTTTGGAGGAAAGGGACCAGACAGAACTGGCTGCACGCATTGTGGTGCTTGCATGACTGGCTGCAGGTACAATGCCAAAAATACATTGGATAAAAATTATTTGTATTTGGCGCAACAATTAGGTGCTGAGATTTTAGCTGAAAAAGAAGTTAAAAATGTTACTTTTTTAGGGGCAGAAGACGGTTCTGATGGCTATAAAATTGAATTTGAATCCAGTATTGGAAAAAAAGAAAAGGCCAGTGTTACTGCAAAAGGCATTATTTTTTCTGGCGGCGTGGTTGGTACGGTGCCATTGCTTTTAAAATTGAAGAAGAAATCGTTGCCCAATTTGTCTGAAATGGTTGGTTGCGCCGTTCGAACCAACAATGAATCGTTAATATTGGTAACTTCAACCAATAAAAATTCTAAAGATTTTTCTAAAGGACTGGCAATAGGTTCTATTTTGCATACCGATGAAAATAGCCATTTAGAGCCTGTTCGTTATGGAGAAGGTTCTGCTTTTTTCAGAACACTTACTATTCCTGTTATTTTTAATAAATATGCTTTATTTCGACTATTGGGTGTTTTATTTTTATTTGTAAAGTTTCCAATTAAATTGCTGAAAACAATATTCACTAAAAATTATGCAAAACGCACCACCGTTTTATTGTTTATGCAAACGGTTGATAGCACAATTAGGCTAAAATTGGGAAACATTACAAAAATGAGAACAAAAAGTGAAAAAGGTGCAATACCGACTGGAATTATTCCTGAAGCATTTGATTTAAGCAAAAAACACGGAAAAATTGTAAATGGAATTCCCTTCGGAAATTTTGTCGATGTTTTGTTGGGAACCCCAACTACTGCGCATATTTTGGGTGGAGCTGTAATGGGCGAAGATTCTTCAAAGGGTGTTATAGACAAACACAATCGAGTTTTTCGCTATCAAAATATGTTTGTTTGTGATGGCTCAATGATATCTGCCAATCCTGGCGTAAATCCGGCATTGTCCATTACCGCAATAACGGAGTTGGCAATGAGTAAAATTCCAACAAAGGATTCCTAAATTAATTTTTTCAAAATTATGAAGGCAGACGATTATATTTTAGTTTGATTATTTATAAGAATTCTTCAATGATAAAACTCAATAATCGGAAATTTTTTTTATTTTTTTGAATAAATTTTTTAATATCTTCTATACTTTATTGCTGACTTTTTTTAACAAATCTAACAACAGGATTCTTAAATAAATTGTTTAAACTGATGAAGGATAATTCTAAATTAGATGTCTTCAACGGACTTATTTAGCTATTTTTTGGTTTGGCCATTTTTATTTTTGGTTGAATGTCGTACTTTGAACAATTTAAATGTAATAGTTATGTTATTGATAATATAATAGTTATGTTTTGTATTTTATTAAAAATCAGCAATAAAATACTTATGAACATCGTAAAATTAATGTTGTAAATAGTATTTGATTTTAGTAAGTTTGGAATAAATATAATAAAAAAGCAAAGTTTATGTATAATTCGAAAATAACTGGTCTTGGATTCTACGTTCCTGACAATATTGTTACCAATGATGATTTATCCAAAATGATAGACACCAATGATGAATGGATTCAGGAAAGAACGGGAATTAAAGAGCGAAGATGGATAACTGAAGGAAGTGAAGATAGTTCTTCTGTGATGGGTGCAAAAGCGGCAAGAATTGCCATTGAAAGGGCCGGACTTACAAAAGATGATATAGATTTTATAGTTTTTGCAACCTTGAGTCCAGATTATTATTTCCCTGGCTGTGGCGTTCAATTGCAGGAAATGCTTGATATGAAAACCATAGGCGCACTTGATGTCCGAAACCAATGTTCTGGTTTTGTATATGCACTTTCTGTTGCCGATCAATTCATCAAAACAGGAATGTATAAAAATGTGTTGGTGGTTGGATCTGAATTTCATTCTGGCGGATTGGATAAAACGGATAGAGGTAGAGGCGTTACCGTAATTTTTGGCGATGGGGCAGGAGCTGTAGTATTGTCGAGAACTGAAGACAACAACAAAGGAATTTTATCTACCCATTTGCATTCCGAAGGAAAACATGCCAAAGAATTAACAGTATTGGCACCGAGCATAAAACATTGGGTGCCGGCAATCTTAGCTGCCAATGACGAAAATGATGAGTCTTATTTTCCTTATATGAATGGTACCTTTGTGTTTAAGCATGCGATTGTGCGTTTTCATGAAGTAATTAAGGAAGGTTTGGAAGCGAATAATCTAGAAGTTAAGGATATTAATATGTTTATTCCTCATCAAGCGAATTTAAGGATCTCTCAATTTGTTCAGAAAAAATTTGGATTGAGTGATGACCAGGTTTATAACAATATTATGCAATATGGAAATACTACCGCAGCATCAATAGCAATTGCGCTTACCGAAGCTTGGGAAAAGGGAAAAATTAAAGATAATGATATTGTGGTTTTGGCAGCTTTTGGTAGCGGATTTACTTGGGGAAGCGTGATTATTAGGTGGTAAGCCCCCTAACCCCCGAAGGGGGAATAAGCGCAAAGGTTAAAAAATGATTGTAAAGAAAAAAAATATTTTTCTTCCAATGCCAAATCAAACTCCCTTTCTTAAGGAAAGGGTTGGGGATAGGAGAAATTAAAAAGCCTCTAAAACGCAAGTTTAGAGGCTTTACCAAAAAGACTATTAATTAACTAATTCAAATAATTATAAATATTCTCTTATTATTTTTATAGCATTTACATGCTTTAAGTAATAGGATTGATTACAAGTACAAATTTACGACTTTAAGAAGTGTAACATGTTAAAAGGTAGTTAATTAAATGTAAACAAACTCACAAAGTTTTTTATATATACCCACCACTTCCTTGTGTTTCATTTTTATCTCTAGTTTTAAGTTTAAACAAAAATGATATAATCCGTACTATGCTATAAGACTATTTATATTTAATTATGTTACAGTATTTACTAAATTTTAGCTAATTTTAACAGATGATAAAAAAGACATTGGTTATTGGAGCCTCAACAAACCCGAACAGGTATTCTTATAGAGCCATACAACAGTTAGTAGCCAAAGGGCATTCGGTAATTGGAATTGGAAAAAAAGAAGGGGAAGTTAATGGCGTAGAAATTACTGCCAACAAGATATTGTATAAGGATGTAGATACAGTAACCCTTTATTTAAACAAGAAAAATCAACAAGAGTTTTATAATTACATCATTAGTTTGAATCCAAAACGAGTTCTTTTTAATCCAGGAGCTGAAAATGAGGAACT
>JAQVGD010000238.1 GCA_028696945.1 Lutibacter sp. | reverse complement strand
AACTGAAAAAAATGTTTATTGACACCGTTCATCACAAACCCGAGAACGGATTTATCGCTGAAGCTGCCCGAGAAAATCCAGCTTCAGAAAGTATGTCCACAATTGGCGGGTAAATCAATTAACAATTAACAATTGATAATTACTAATCACTAATTACTATGAGTTTAACCACCGTAAAAAAAGCAGTAGAGATTGTTGTAAATAATTCAGGAAATTTTGGAATTGAAGAAGTGGATTTTTTGAATACTTTAGGCCGCGTTTTAAAAGAAAATATTTTTGCCGATCGTGATTTTCCTCCTTTTGACCGAGTAAGTATGGACGGAATTGCCATTTCCGCCGAAGCTTTTAACAGCGGACAACGTACATTTAAAATAGAAGGAATTCAGGCTGCGGGAAGCGCGCAGTTAACACTTCAAAATCCAGCCAATTGTATGGAAGCGATGACTGGCGCAGTATTGCCGAAAAATACTGATGCCGCCATTCAATATGAACTGCTAACCATTGAAAACGGAATTGCCAAAGTAAATTTAGAAGAAATAAAAAAATTTCAAAATATTCATTTAAAAGGAACCGACAAAAAACAAGGCGATTTACTGATAAAAGAAAACACCCTCATTTCTCCTGCTGAAATCGGGATTTTTGCCACCGTTGGCAAAACTGCGGTAAATGTTGCCAAACAACCAAAAGTGATGATTGTTTCAACGGGAAACGAATTGGTGGAAGTTGATGAAAATCCCGCCGATCACCAAATTAGGAGAAGCAATGTTTTTACCATGGTTTCTTTGTTGGAAAAACTACAGATAAAAGCAGAAACATTGCATATTTTGGACGATAAAGATGTGTTGTTGACCAAAATCGAATCGTTATTGAATAATTTTGATGTGCTTATTTTTAGCGGTGCTGTTTCCAAAGGAAAATTCGATTTTATTCCAGAAGTATTGGATCAATTGGGCGTAAAAAAACTTTTTCATCAAGTAAAACAACGCCCGGGAAAACCATTTTGGTTTGGCAAAATAAACAATAAAGTGATATTTGCTTTTCCTGGAAACCCAGTTTCCACTTTTGTAAATTGCATAAAATATTTTTATCCTTGGTATTATAAATCCGTTGGATTGAATTTTGAAAACAAGCAACAGGCAGTTTTAAGTGAAGATTTTTATTTCAAACCTGAAATGACTTATTTTTTGCAGGTAAAATTAAATCAGATGGATGGTAAATTATGGGCAACACCCATTTCAGGAAAAGGCTCGGGCGATTTGGCCAATTTAGCTGATGCCGATGCTTTTTTGGAATTGCCAGATAATCGCAGTAATTTTACCAAAGGAGAGGTTTTTCCTGTAATTATTTATCGATAGTAATCCGTTATTGCGAACCTGCCTACCGGCAGGCAGGCGCAGCGAAGCAATCTTTCTTATGGAAAATAACTTTTCACATATCAACAAAAAAAATCGACCAAAAATGGTTAATGTTGGCGATAAAAAAGTGACCAATCGCGCGGCAACTGCAAAAGCAAAGATGTTTTTAGGCGAAGAAATAATAGCGCATTTTGAAGATAAAGAACTGATTACCAAAAAAGGTCCAGTTTTTCAAACCGCCATAATTGCGGGAATTCAAGCGGTTAAAAAAACATCGGAATTGATTCCGATGTGTCATCCCTTATTAATTAACGGCGTTGATATTGACATTGAAATTACGGATAAAGAAAATATAGAAATTTTGTGCACCGTTTCCATAGAAGGAAAAACTGGCGTTGAAATGGAAGCATTAACTGGCGCAACTATTGCGGCATTAACTGTTTATGATATGTGCAAATCCATTTCACAAAAAATGGTGATCAAAGAAGTGAAATTGGTAAAAAAATCGGGAGGAAAAAGCGACATAAAAAATGAGTAAACATCAAAAACATACAAAACTTAAATTAAGAGACAACGACAATTTTGCGCCAAATGAAATTTCAATAGTTGGCACAAAATGCAACGTTATAGGCGATTTAGTTCAGCAGGTTTCAGAAAAATTGCAACGTTATAAACTTGCTTATTTGGATGCTTCCCACAAAGAAGAAGTTGAACAAAAAACGGTCGACTCTTTTACCTTTCACTCCAAAGGAACACTTGCTGTTTTTGCAAAAAACGAGCTCAATAAATTCAACCAGCGTATTGAGTTTTCACAACACGATTTGGTGTTTATCAATGGAAATCATTTTGAAGGCGCCAAACAAATATTGATTTTAGACAAGGACAAGGAAGCTTCTGTTTTAAAAAGATTGGCCCAGTTAAACAATATTCAGTTTATTATAAAACTTACCGATGATGCAGAATATTTCGATTTTTTGGAAGAAAGGAATCCGCAGATAAAGAATCTATTGTGCTATCATATTTCTGAAATTGACAAAATTTCAAAACACATTGAAAATTTAATCAAGGAAAAAATTGCGCCAATTCAAGGCCTAGTTTTAGCCGGAGGAAAAAGCACCAGAATGGGAACCGATAAGGGCACTCTTAACTTTTACGGTAAAAATCAGCGCGATGTGGCAATTGAATTGCTCGAAAAACACCATTTGAAAACATATCTTTCCGCTAGAGAAGAACAAGAAATTGGGGTAGAAAATAAAATAACTGACAAATTTGTGGGTTTGGGTCCGTTTGGCGCTATTTGTTCCGCTTTTCAGGAAAATCCGGATGTTGCCTGGTTGGTTTTGGCAACCGATTTGCCTTTTGTAAATGATGAAGTGATCAAACTTTTGCTGAAACACAGAAATCCGTCGAAAGCTGCGACTGCTATTAAAGGAAAAAATAGTCAATTTCCAGAGCCTTTGATCACTATTTGGGAGCCAAAAAGTTATACTTTATTGCTTAATTACTTGGCGCAGGGATATTCTTGTCCGCGTAAAGTTTTAATTAATTCAGCTGTCGAAATTATTGAAGTGGATGATGATTTCATCAGAAATATCAATACGCTGGAAGAATTTAAGGCTGCGCACAAAGAAATAAACGACTAAATAATTCACTCATTTTTTGTGAACACATTCAATTTTTAATTCATAATGAACTTCAATAAAGAAACCTTTTTTTTGCGTCAAACTACTTTGCCGGAAATTGGTGAAGCCGGACAAGAACTGTTGCAAAAGGCAAAAGTGTTGGTAATTGGTTGCGGAGGTTTGGGAAGTCCCGTTGCTATTTATTTGGCAACAGGCGGTGTTGGAGAACTTCATTTGGTGGATTTTGATACGATTTCTATTTCAAATTTACACCGTCAGGTTTTTTTTAAAATGGAAGAGGTGAATCAGCCAAAAGTTGAGGTTCTTGCCAATGAAATAAGACAGAGAACACCTTTCACCAAAGTTACAACAACCAATGAGCCGGTAACAAAAAACTCCATTTTAGCATTGATTTCAGCATTTGATATTGTGGTTGATACCACAGACAGATTACCCATAAAATATTTGATAAATGACGCCTGTGTAATTGCGAAAAAAACTTTAGTTTACGGTTCGTTATATAAATTCGATGGCTACGTGGCAACTTTTAATGTGTTGAATGAAGACGGAAATTACAGCTGCAATTTACGTGATGCATTTCCTAAAATTGCCACCGATGTTCCCAGTTGCGAAGAAGCTGGAACGATGAATCCCATTGTTGGGATGATTGCGCTTTTACAAGTAAATGAGGTGGTGAAATTAATTACCAAAACCGGTAAATTATTGACTGACCAATTGTTGATATACAATGCCTTGGAGAATTCACAGTT
>JAQVGD010000237.1 GCA_028696945.1 Lutibacter sp. | reverse complement strand
CGAAAGCATAATAAAAGCCTTTTTCATTTTACAACTAATTTTTTTTGCATCCGGTGTTTTGTTCATTTCCGGATAGCACGTGTGAAACAAAAAAGGGGATTGAATAAGAGAAAAATACCGAAAAAAATTTAAGCTATAGAGGCAAGCTTTTCTTTTTTCCCTACGCCGGTATTATCCGGATCAGGTGATTGGGTATGATCTCAGCCCGTTGTTATAAGGCACCCCTTGTTAATTTGAAAGTGCAAAGATAAGGATATTTTTTAAATTTCCTCTGTTTTTTATTTATCGGTGTGTTGTAATCATCGAATCTAGTCGTTGCCTCCATTGTCGTAGACGTCATCTACTGAAATACCTGCGCACAGTGTGTGATTTATGCACGAACCGAATGCGGTCAGGTCGTAATTGATGTGACGCGGAAATTCATTAAATTATTCTTCTCCTGTTGCAGGTGACGTGATGCTGTTTTCGAATTAAAATAAAAATTTTCAATGGTGATTTTACCTCATACAAATTTGTTCGGGAATGTTTGTAAGTCCCGCTAATTTGTTTTTACTTTGCATTCGTATTCGGTTCTTATTGATTAAAAGGGAATCCTGTGCAAATCAGGAACTATCCCCGTAGCTGTAAGTTCCAAAGATGGGTTTTATCACTTTTGCCACTGTTTCAACCCCGAGAGACGGGAAGGCGATAAAATCGGAACAAGTCAGAAGACCTGCCGAATATCAATTATCGTAGCTTTCGGGTGAAAGGCGAGAGATAAATTACAACCTTCTCTGTAGTTTTTCTTTTCTTACCCCGCGAGTTATCATTTATTAACATTAAAATTCATAATCTAATGAATGGTGCATCTCGTTTTAAAAAAATTGTAAAGCGTAATGGAGAAATTGTGGAATTTCAAATCGAAAAAATTGAACATGCGATTTTTAAGGCGATGCGTGCGATAGGAAATCCCAATCGTGCCAGAGCGAGAGAGCTTAGTTTAGAAGTGGTTAAAAAACTTGACAGTAATCAACAAATTGATATTCCTACAGTTGAACTAGTACAAGATGTTGTTGAGAAAATACTTTTTGAAAAAGAAAGTTTCGAGCTGGTAAAAGCTTATTTGTTGTATCGCAAACAAAGAGAGTTGTCGAGAAATGTTAAAGATCTTTTCAGCAATATTGAGGTAGTGGATGATTATCTTGAAATGAATAACTGGCGAATAAAAGAAAGTGCTAATTCGGCTTATTCTCTTCAAGGACTTAATCAACATATTTCAACTTTGATTACTTCTCAATATTGGCTCACAAAGCTTTATCCAGATAACATTTCTAATGCCCATAAAAAGGGATATTTTCACATCCATGATTTAGGCTTCTTAAGTGTTTATTGTGTGGGTTGGGACTTAAAAGATTTGCTTCTCTCAGGCTTCAAAGGTGTTTCAGGGAAAGTCGAAAGTAAACCTGCAAAACATTTAAGGACTGCACTGGGGCAGATCGTCAATTTTTTCTACACCATGCAGGGAGAAGCGGCCGGAGCACAAGCTTTTTCCAATTTCGACACTTTTCTTGCCCCATACATTCGATATGATAAATTAACATTTTTGCAAGTAAAACAATGTATTCAGGAATTTCTTTTTAATATCAATATTCCTACAAGGGTGGGGTTTCAAACACCTTTTACCAATATAACGATGGATTTAGTGGTCCCGGAATTTTTGAAAAACGAGCCGGTTGTTTTGGGCGGCGAGATTCAAAAAGAAGTTTATGGCGATTATCAATCTGAAATAACGATGTTCAATAAGGCTTTTGCCGAAGTAATGTTGGAGGGAGATGCAAATGGGAGATTGTTTTCGTTTCCAATACCTACTTATAACATTACGCCTAATTTTGATTGGGAAAACGAAAATTACAACGGAATTTGGGAAATGACCGCAAAATATGGTATACCTTATTTTTCAAATTTTGTGAATTCAGATATGAAGCCCGATGATGTACGTAGCATGTGTTGCCGACTTCGATTGGATAAGAGAGAATTATTAAAACGAGGTGGAGGGCTTTTTGGAGCCAATCCTCTAACCGGTTCTATTGGCGTTGTTACCATTAATTTACCAAAACTTGGATATGAGGCTACTTCTGAAGACAACTTTTTTCAACGACTAAAAAATTTGATGATCTTGGCAAAAGACAGTCTTGAAATCAAACGAAAAACAATTGAAAATTATACGAAAAAAGGGCTTTATCCCTATTCAAAATTTTATTTACGTTATGTTTATCAACGATATAAATGTTACTGGGAAAATCACTTTTCGACTATTGGGATAACCGGCATGAACGAATGTTGTTTGAATTTTTTAGGAGAAAATATTGCTCATCCCGAAAGTAAGCAATTTGCATTGAAAGTAATGGATTTTATGAGGAATGTTTTAGAGGATTTTCAGGAAGAAACGGGAAATATGTATAACCTTGAAGCCACACCTGCTGAAAGTACTGCTTATCGTTTTGCACGCATTGATACTGTTCAGTATCCTGATATCATCACTGCAAACCATGAAGCTTTTAAAAATGGGGCAGCACCTTATTATACGAATTCCACTCACTTGCCTGTGAATTTTTCGGATGATATTTTTGAAGTTTTGTCTTTACAGGATGATTTGCAAACAAAGTACACAGGGGGTACGGTATTGCACTTATTTACAGGTGAAAAGAACATGCCCGGAATAGCCGTCAAAAATCTGATTAGGAAGATTACACATTCATTTCATTTACCGTATATAACTATATCGCCAACTTTTAGTATTTGCCCCACGCATGGCTACGTGGCAGGAGAATATTTCAAGTGTCCAAAATGTGAATCGGAGTGTGAAGTCTATAGCCGGATAGTGGGTTATATGCGCCCTATAAATCAATGGAATATTGGCAAACAACAGGAATTCAAAGACAGGAAGTTGTTTAATCTGAGCAAGATAGAAATAAAATAGTTAGCTATGAAAATCGGAGGGTTCGAAAAACAAAGCTTTATTGATTGGGAGGGGAGGATGGCGGCCGTTATTTTTACTAAAGGTTGCAATTTTAGATGCGAATATTGTCACAATCCTGAATTGATTTATCCGGAGCTAATGCAACAAAACAACGATATTTCGGAGGATTATATTTTTGATTTTCTTTTATCACGACAAAATTGGTTGGACGGTGTTGTAATAACGGGAGGCGAACCGACATTGCAGCGTGATTTGCAAGACTTTATAAAAAGAATAAAAAAAACAGGCTATGCAATTAAATTAGATACGAATGGTTCGAACCCGATGGTTTTAAAAACACTAATTGAAAATAAATTGATAGATTATGTTGCAATGGATATTAAAACCTGCTTAGAGTTAAAAAAATATCAAGAAATTTGTGCAATTGAAGATCCTTTCTTATTGTCAAAAATAGAAGAATCTATTGAAATTTTAAGAAAATCGAGTATCGATTATCAATTAAGGACAACCGTTGTTCCACAATTTCATACAAAAGAAATTGTGGATAATTTGCAGAAATATTTTTTCTATTGCAATTATAAAATACAGGAATTCAGAGAAATTAAAAGCGTGTAATTCATTGCTTTTGAATTACTGGCTAAGTTCAACTTACGTTGTATAAATTCGCACTTGCCGGTTGACTCTACAACTCTACAAAAAAACTTTTTTATTGCGTATTTCACAAAATGCCGTATCTTTGTGGATGTCGTGGCCGACTGCTATTCACTGCTATCTTATGTTTTTTAAATTAAAAGCAAGAAATTCATTAAGATCATAAATATGG
>JAQVGD010000056.1 GCA_028696945.1 Lutibacter sp. | reverse complement strand
GGATTTGGTGGCTGGGATTTGCACAAATTACCTATCGCTATTTACCAAATAACATCTATCATAAAAAACCTAAAAAGGATTTTATATGGAAAGGATTAAGAGAATTAAAAGTAGTTTATGATGAAATGTGGCAACATTCAGAGTTAAAATTTTTTCTGTTGTCTTTTTTTATGTTTAGCGTGGGCGTGCAAACCATCATTTTAATGGCAGGTATTTTTGGCAGCAAAGAATTGGGCTTGCCAACAATGGATTTAATTGGGGTTATTTTGTTGGTGCAGATTGTAGCCATTTTTGGCGCGTTTTTATTTTCAAGAATTTCAGACAGGATCGGCAATATTGCCACATTAAAAATAGCTATTGCTATTTGGGCACTGGTTTGTTTTATTGCCTTTTTATTGGACAAATCACAGCCAAATGTTTCTTATTATTTTTACGGATTAGGAGCACTTATCGGTTTGGTTATGGGTGCAATACAATCTTTGTCGCGTTCAACCTATTCTAAATTATTGCCTGAAACAAAAGACCATGCAACCTATTTCAGCTTTTATGACGTTACCGAAAAAATTGCTATTGTATTTGGCATGCTCGTTTTTGGTTTGTTAATTTCCTTAACGGGCTCTATGCAATACAGCGTATTGTTTTTGGCGGTTTTCTTTATAATATCCTTTGTTTTATTGAACTTTGTGGGAAAAACAAAATATGTCCAATAAATCTGATTTTATTGTTGTTGGAGCTGGTATTGTCGGACTCGCCACCGCCTATAAATTACAATTAAAATTTCCCGACAAATCCATATTTATTTTAGAAAAAGAGCCTGAAATCGGACTGCATCAAACTGGCCGCAATTCGGGTGTTATGCACTCCGGAATTTACTACAAGCCAGGTTCGTATAAAGCAAGAAACTGCAAAATAGGGCGTACCCAACTCATAAAATTCGCGATAGAAAACAATATCAAACACGATGTTTGCGGAAAGGTAATTGTGGCTTCTTCAAAAGGGGAATTGCCTGTTTTAGAAGACATCTATAACAAAGGAATTCAAAATGGAATTGAAGGAATTTGTTATTTAACTTCCGAGGAAATAAAACAAAAGGAACCTTTTATTGAAGGAATTAAAGGAATTTGGGTGCCAACCGCAGGAATTATTGATTATGTGGCGGTTTCAAAAGCCTTTGTCAATTCAATTTCATCCATTAACGCCGAAAGTAAATTAATTAAATCTTGTGAAGTAATTGATGTAATTGCCGAAACAAACACTTCTACTTTGATTACAAATAAAGGAAATTTTATTTCCGATAAAATTATTTTTTGCACCGGTTTGCAATCGGACAGAATTGCGGCAAAAGACCATTTGAAACTCGATTTGCATATTGTGGGTTTTAGAGGAGATTATTTTGAGTTAAAGGCAAAAGCCGCACACAAAATTAATAATTTGGTATATCCTGTTCCCGACCCAAAATTTCCGTTTTTGGGCGTTCATTTTACACGAATGATTAACGGTGGCATTGAATGCGGTCCAAATGCTGTTTTTACTTTTAAAAGAGAGGGTTATAAGCGTACAAGTTTTAATTTCAAAGATACTTTTGAAGCCTTGACTTTTAAAGGAACCTGGAAATTGTTCAGAAAAAATTGGCGCAAAGGAATTGATGAGTACAAAAGGGCTTTCTCAAAACGACTTTTTGTAAAAGCCCTGCAAAAAATGATGCCGACGCTTATGGAAAATGACGTGCAACCTGCGAGAGCCGGCGTTAGGGCGCAGGCCATAGATTTTGACGGAAATATGATCGACGATTTTAAAATTATGAAACACAAAGGCAATATTCATGTTTTAAACGCACCCTCGCCAGCAGCAACTTCTTGTTTGGCAATTGCCGATGAAATTGTGAAGGTGGTTTAATTTTATTTTTTAAACAATGGCATTTCTAACTTTTTATAGGCTACGAAATATTTCAATAAAAAAAGTATTGGAGTTTTTAATGTAAAAAAGTCTTTTAAAATTACAAATTGAATTTTACCCCTACAATAAAATTTCTTCCAATATTTGGAATCCCATCTGTTTTTAAACGCGACAAGTGAGCGATGTAACTTTCATCAAATAAATTATTGGCGTTTATATTGATGTCAAAATTTGTTTTTCCAAATTTAACAGCACCTCCAAAACCAATATTTACCAAGGAATATCCTTTGGATGCAGTTTCAAATCCACTAACTTTATTTTGATTGAAAGTGCTGGAAACATTTAAGGAAGTAAAACCATGAGAGAGCCAATCTTTAATTTTAAATTCTGTTCTAATGGTATTGTTCCAATTATTTGCAGGAATTAGGGGCAAATAATCTCCATTTTGTTTTTCTCCCGTAACCGTTTCAAAACTGCTTTCAAAATGCAGCCAATCTAAAGGATGCGGATGAAAATGTATCCCAATCTCTCCGCCATATAATTTTGCATCATTCTGAATATATCTAAAAACGTCATTATCTTCGAGCGTTTCACCAGTTGGCGATGTAAAAATATAATTGTTCACATGGTTGTAGAAACCATTCACAAAAAATTCAAAATGATTTGTGTTGTATTCAACATTTAAATCGGTTTGTATGTTTTGTTCTGTCTTTAAATTGCTGTTTCCAATTTCGTATCTGTTGGTTCCTTCATGAACACCGTTAGACGTTAATTCAGCCAAATTTGGTGCTCTAAATCCTGTAGCAACATTTAATCGAACAATTAAATTATCGTTTAAATTGGTTTTATATCCTAGAGAAGCATTAAAACTTTGATACGATTTATCGATGGCTTCAAATGAACCTTCTTCTCCTTCAGCTCCATGAGATTCGGTAGAAATAGCTCTATTGTCAAAACGCAATCCGGCCTGAATTACATTATTTTTCCATTCATAATTGGTGGTTCCAAAAAAACCAAAATCGTTGGTGATGGCATCGGGAATTAAATATTCTTCCGCAAAATTTTTGTTGTTTTGGTGCATTCCCTGAATCCCAAAGATGGCTTCTAAATTTCCAATTTTTGGCAAATGGTATTTTGCATCGTAATTAAACGTATTCAGTTTCATTTGTAAAGCTGCAATATTGCTGTCTTCAAATTCACTTCTGTCATTAGCGATATAGCCAAAATCCACCTCCAATTTTGATTTTGAGAAAAATAAAATATTATTCAAACTCAACAAATGATTAAAAACATTTTGTTTTGGATAGGTAGTTTTTTTGCTGGTAGTTTGTTCGGCAACGCCATCCTCCGTCATTCCTAAATCCAGTTTATTGTAATTGTACCTAAAAACACTTGAAATTTTTGAGTTGCTATAACCAATTCCCGTTTTAAAATCAGTTTCATTGTAACGTGTATTTGTTACGCGATCTCCATTTGCAATTTTATAATCGGAATGCGTATTGTAACTTCCTCTGGCCAAGAATTTCCAATTCTCTGAGGAGGTTTTTAAACCTATTGAAGAATTGCTGCCTAAAGTATTAGAAAATAATTTCTGATCAAAATTGGCTGAAAAAGTGTTTGCTTCAGCAAATTTTTCAGGAATAAAATACAAGACGCCACCCAAGGCATCCGATCCATAAAGCAAAGATGCCGGGCCTTTTATCACTTCAACGCTTTCTATTCCTGAATCGTTTAAACCCAAACCATGTTCGTCTCCAAACTGTTGATTTTCAATTCTAACGCCTTGCGAATAAACCAAAACACGATTGCCGCTTAACCCGCGAATCACGGGTTTTCCTATAGAAGTTCCGGTAGAAACTTGTGAAACTCCCGGAATGGTTGCAAGTCCTTCAATGAGCGTTGAGGTTCCTTTTCGCTGCAAAGTTTTTATGCTTTCATGCGCCACTTTCATCACGTTTTGCGATTGCAATTTGTTAAAAACTGTAGAAACTATGACTTCATCCATGTTAAAAACAGCTTCTTCTAATGTAAAATTTAGAATGGTTTCTTTTGCGGGTAAGTTAATAGTTTTTACCTGGGTTTTGTAGCCAATGTAAGCAACAGTTATTTTAATGGTATTGTTGGGTAAATTTATCAATTCGTATTCCCCATTTTCATTTGTTGAAGTCCATTTTTGAAGTTCTTCTATATAAACGGTAACTCCAAACAAAGGCTCGTTTTGGGAGTTGGTAATTTTACCGGATATTTTGTTTTGAGAATGTGCAAATAATGATAATCCTATTGAAAACAGGAAAGTTATGTATAATTTCATAAAAGTTTTTTTTATTGATAAATAATGATACTTCTACATTATGTCAATAAAAAAGGAGGAGCTCTGGAGGATTTGTGTTGAAGTTTTATTGAAGAAATTCGTGTTTCAACAGAAAGTATTTTTTCTTCAATGTCAAGCTTTTCAGTTAAGTGAATCTCAGAAGGAAAATCAACTTTATTGGTATTTATTTTAAAATGAAAGACAGAACAGTCAATTTCATGGGTATCAAAATGGATGATATTTTGAGCCTTACAAAAAGCATGTTCATGTTTTTGAAATGAATGATTAAACTGCACCGCAAAGGGTAGTAACACAGTTGTAATCAACGCAAAAGAAATTATATTTTTTAAAATAATCTTAATTTTGTTCTAAATTTTGTTGGCTAAACTACGAAATTAATCTTTCATGCCCAATTTCCATAAAATTATATTCAAAGCATACCATTTTGTGATGGAGGATTGCAATAAATTGGCATCAAAAAAATATAGAAATTCTTAGATAATTTTATTAACTCCAATGCATTCTTTGAATTCGTACTGCATTCAAGATGGCCAATAAAGCGACACCAACATCGGCGATTACGGCTTCCCATAAAGTTGCCATTCCAAAAGCACCTAAAATTAATACCAATATTTTAACGCCCAATGCCAAACTGATATTCTGCCATATAATTTTAGTGGTGGCATTGCTTATTTTAATGGCTATTGCAACTTTTGAAGGTTGATCTGTTTGTATCACAACATCGGCGGTTTCAATGGCGGCGTCACTTCCTAAACCGCCCATTGCCATTCCAACATCGGCAATTGTAATTACAGGAGCGTCATTTATTCCATCGCCCACAAAAGCAATGGTTCTTCCTGTCGCTTTTAATTTTTCAACTTCATTTATTTTATCTTCGGGCAACAATTCTCCGATTGCTTTATCTATTCCCAGTTGTTTCGCAACTTTATCAACAACTGCTTGTTTATCACCAGATAGCATTACGACTTCGGTTATTTTTTTTAGGGTATGCAAATTGGATATCGCCTTTTTTGCATCTTCTTTAAGCGTGTCTGCAATAATAATATAACCGGTATATTTTTTATTTATGGCAATAACAACAATGGTTTCGGTATTTAAATCCAGTTTTTCATCATACGGAATCTTAAATTTTTCGAACAGTTTTGTGTTTCCGGCAAAAACCTCATACTCCCCAATTTCTCCTTTCATTCCATAACCGGAAATTTCTTCAACATTGGTTGCTTTGAAGGCGGTTTTATCAATTTTCGCGTATTTTACAATGGCTTCTGCAATGGGATGTGTAGAATTGGCTTCCAAAACGGCAGTTAATTCAACCAATAATTCTTTGTCAAAATTTTGGGCAACGAGTTCTTGCACCTCAAAAACACCTTTGGTCAATGTTCCTGTTTTATCCATAACAACCGTATCGACTTTGGTCATTAAATCCAAAAAGTTAGAACCTTTAAATAATATGCCATGATGTGATGCAGCGCCAATGCCCCCAAAATAACCCAATGGTATTGAAATTACCAATGCACACGGACAAGAGATAACCAAAAAGATTAGAGCTCTTTGAAACCACATTTGGAAAATATAGGCATCCCCAAGGAAGAAATACGGAACTATGACCAATGCTATCGCTAACCAAAACACAATAGGCGTGTATATTTTCGCCAAACGGCTCACCAATAGTTGGGTTTTCGCTTTTCTGCCTACAGCTTCCTGTACTAATTTTAATATTTTTGAAAGTTTTGTATCCTCAAATTTGCTGGTAACTTTTACCTCTATTACTTTAGAGAGATTTATCATCCCTGCCAACACCTTTTCTCCTTTCATTTTTGTGTCCGGGGCGGATTCACCGGTTAAAGCGGCTGTATTTAAAACGGCATCATTTGAAATTAATTCGCCATCCAAGGCAATTTTTTCACCCGGTTTGGCTTGAATTATTTGCCCAACATTAACGTCTCTTGGATGTTTTATTACAGCAATATCATTTTCTAACACGATAACTTCTTCAACCTGTACTTTTAATAAGGCTTCAATAGAATGTTTTGCTTTGTTTACGGCTGCTTCCTGAAATAATTCCCCAACTACATAAAACAACATTACGGCTACGCCTTCTTCATGCGAGCCTATTAAAAATGCGCCAAGCGTTGCAACGGACATTAAGACGAACTCGTTATAAATAGCGCCTTTGACAATTAATTTTGCAGCTTTTAAAATAACTGGACCACCAATGAAGATATAAATAATGCCAAACCAGATTAAAGGAACAGGCGCTTTAAAAAAAGAAACATCATAAAAACCAAAGCCAATTCCCAACAACAAAAAAAATAAACTTATTATTGGAATTATATAGGTTTTATTTATAGAGACGTTTTTTTTTGATTTGGGAGTGTCTTTTGTGTAATCTACAGCACAAGCACCATCTTCGCATTCATATTCTTCACTCATAATTATTGAATTTGTTTCAAAATTAAGATAATGAAGCATGCAACGGAAGTGCATTTTCTACAAATTAATTTAAACCGAGAATTCAATTAAACCCTCAAAACAACCTGAATAAACTGAAGTTCTATGGTTTCACCCAAACCAGGAATCAAATCTTCTAACCCTAGTTTTGCAGCTTGAATTTCTCCAAAAGTACTTAATCGGCAAGAAAAAAAGGATCCTTCCTCAATATGCTCAAGGGTTGTTTTAAACACAACCTCAAAACTTTTATTTTGAAAAGTGACCTTCACAAGCCAATTGAAAATCAAGGCTTGATGTGGCTGGGACATAAAATCATCTGCAGGAATTACTCCGGAAAACTGGACCAACAATGGTTGTTCTGCTTTCCTCAAATAGCTGTTTAATTCGGGAATTTCAGTAACTAAGGTTCTAAGGTCCATTTCTCCGTTCATCTGTTTTGTGGTGTAATCAAGGAATACGGAAAGTTCGTTGGTTTCGACAGCAACTGGTTGATTGTCTATTCTGCCAACCATTTTCAAATGGCCATTTTTAGTCATATAAGTGGTTTGGGACTGCATTTGAAAAGCCAGAACAAAAAAGCAGATGAAAAATAGATGTTTTGTTGCCATAATTATTTAATTTAAAAAATTGATTTTATTGCCATTACATTTATTGCAAGTTCCTTTAACAACCAAGTTAACATTTTCTGCTATGTAGCCTTTTGGTAAACTAATTGTCGGAATTTTATAATCGGTAATGCATATTGTTTCGTTACAATTGGTACAGCGAAAATGCAAATGTAAATCGGTGTCAATTTCGCAATGGCAATTTTCTTCACACAATGCATACTTCGAAATCCCTGTGCCATCATCAATTTTATGGGAAATCCCCTTATTAACAAATGTTTGTAATGTACGATATAAAGTGGTTCTGTCGGATTTTTCAAAATGATTTTCAATGTCAGTTAAACTGATTGCCACTTTTTTCTTTAACAAAAATTGCAAAACCAACAAGCGCATAGCCGTTGGTTTTATCTTATTATTTTCCAATATTTTTTCCAAATCTTGCATAACGCTAATTTACAAATCTTTTTATGGATTTGCCTGTTTTAATTCTGTACGCGTCATTAATGTCTGACACGTAAATAATCCCATCGGCAGGATATGGCGTGGCGGCATTTTCACAAATGATTTGACAGGCTTTTTCTGCTTCTTCATTTTGGCAAACCAATTCAAGTTTAATCATATTACTGTCTGCAAAATGAAATTTTAATGAAGGCAATGAATCTTCGCGTTTATAAGTTCCTGTTCCTTCACATTCTGACAAGGTTACGCTTTCGAAGCCATTTTCTTTAAGTGCTTCCACTACTTTCTCTAATTTATCGGGTTTTATAAATGCTTTAATTTCTTTCATGTGTTTATTTTTATGGATTTTCAAAGGTCACATGGAACTCGCTATTAATCATTTCCTTGTGTGAGAAACTTTTATCATGCTCGTTTCATCTGTTTATATTTAATGTTTTTTTAATGTCAGATGTAATAAGCAAATAGTCATTTCGGTTGATATTGAAATACTGATTACGCTTATTTCATCTTTTCTGATTTTATGTTGATTTAATTTAATCATCATCGCCGAACTCACCTTTTTGCATTTCAGAATTTAAGTAATAGGCGCCCTTTAATACAATAATTGTGCTTTCCGGAATTTTTTCAATAAACAAAACTTCAGAAAAACCTAAATCGGAAATACCTTTATTGACCTGTATTTTTTCAAATTCAATTTTATCGTCAGTCTTCTCCTTTTGGACAAAAACATAATCCAACCCTTTTTCACTCACAAAGGCCTCATTTGGCAATGCATTTACTTCCTTACTTGATGTAACTATTCTTGCTTCCACAAACATACCCGTTAACAGGCCTTCGTGTGTTCCAATAATTTTTGCGTAAACTTTAACTGCTCGCGTATCCATATCGAACGCTTTTCCCAAGGCAAATATTTCCGCCCCATAAATTTTATCAGGCCGTGTTGTTAGTGAAAAGATTATTTTTTGCCCTACTTTGGCTTTGTCTACATCTTTCTCAAACACTTTTAATCCTAAATATAGATACTCATTATCAACAATTTCAAACATCTCTTGCTCCGGTATTATAGACTTGCCTATATTTATTTCTATATTTTGTACGTATCCTTTTATAGGGGCAACTACTGGAATTGTTGAAGCAATATCACCATTTTCCAGTGTAGATACATTAATGCCAAGAAGCTGTAAAGTTGATTTTGTTGCATTTAATTCTGCCTTTCCGTCAAAATAAGCCGCTTCAGTTTCTTGAAAAGACCGTGCAGACGCAATGCCATCTTTTAGCAGTCCTTTTTTACGTAAATAATCATTCTCCAAAAAAGAGATATTGCTTTTTGCCGAAAGATATTTGCGCTGCATGTTTATAAATTCAGGGTTATTTAAGCGGGCAATTACTTGTCCTTTTTCTACATAATCACCTTCTGTCACAGCAACACTTTCTACCCTGCCGCCAACTATGGCGCTAACGCTTGCCCTTCGTTGCGGCGGCAATTCTAGTTGCCCATTCACTTTTAATGAGGAACCTAAATTAACATGTTTAATGGCACCCAGTTCTATGTTCATTACCTCTAATTGTTTGAGTTGCAACGTGAGAGTGTTGGTGGCTTCCCCCTCATGTTTACCACTGCCGTCTTCACTGTTTACATCACTCGTTTCATTGCCTTCTGCATTTTTTGTAGCAGTCTTGTTTTGGCAACTTGCCAGAACAATAAGGAATAAAAAAACGGCACTTATTTTTATTATATTTTTCATCTTTTAATTGTATTTTCCTGTTAAATAGTTAATTTCATTTACGGTTTGATTGTACAGATTTAGCCTATCTAGGTAATCCTTTTTAATTTGTACGGCTTGCTCTAAAGTTGTGATGTACTCAACATAGCCAACTTCTCCTTCCTTATAGGCTGTATTGGCTGAAGAAAAAAGTTTATCTGCCAATTGCAAGCCTTTGGTTTCATAATATAATAATGATGCCTTATGTTTTTCATATTCTTGGATATTAGCCTGTAATACCGAGTTTATGTCTAATTTGGTTTGTTCAAAATTCATTTGGGCAATCTCAGTATTTTTCTTTGCAGCCTGTATTCTTCCTTTTTGCGGCCAAAAGAATATGGGTACTTTAATGCCCACTTGAAAGCCAGTGAAATTTTTAATTCCTTCTATTTGCTGATTGAAATAACCTGCGGATAAATCGGGCAAATATTTTGATTTTTCAAGATTGTGCTCTCTTTTTGAAACATTGATAAATTGCTCCTGTAATTTTAAAAGCGAATTATTATTTTCTGAATCTTCCGCAACGAAATCTGTTTTTTGCAAATCACCATCGGAAATCGTTACAGCATCTGTGATATTAAGCAATAATTGTAATTGCTTTCTTAAATTTTCAACATCCAAACTTGCTTCAGATTTTAAAAGCCCTATTTCGGCCCGTTTGCCTTCAGCGGCAATTTTTTCTATCTCGTTAGTTTCACCTGCCAAGAATCTTTTATCTGCTGTAATGGCAAAATTTTGAAACGCTGTTTCTAATTCCTGCATTAATTGAAACTTATTCTTTGCAAACCACAACTCCATATAAGCGCTTCTGACATTACGTTCCAATATATTTTTCTCCAAAACCAAAGAGGTTTCACTTAATGTAATCCGTTCTTTCTGTAATTTTGATTGTGTGCCATAAACGGTTGGGAACTTAAAATCTTGGGATACGTTGATTTCATAATCGGTTTGCAGCGCATTTATTTGTCCTTTTGTATAAGATACTGCTGTTTTATCTAAATCAAAAGCAGACTTTTTAAGACTTTCCTGTTTTTCAATTTCCAGATTTGCCGCTTTTATGGTTGGGTTGTTTTCAAAAGCAATGGCAACAGCTTGCTCTATGGTTAAATGTTGAGGCCGTTCTTGGGCAATCGCTGAGTTTATGCCTGCGAAAGAAAACAAAACCAGCAGCAGTATCGATAAAATTGAGGTATTCATTGTACTTATTTTTTTATCCATTCTTTTTTGTGAACGCTTTTCAACAAAATAATACAACACGGGTACCACCAATAGTGTTAATAGGGTTGATGAAATTAAACCGCCAATAACAACGGTTGCCAAAGGCCGTTGCACTTCAGCACCTGCAGATGCAGAAATTGCCATGGGCAAAAAGCCCATGATAGCTGCAAAAGCCGTTAATAATATAGGGCGTAAACGCTCTTCGGTTGCCAATAAAATACGCTTTTTTAAATCTGTCATTCCTTCTAATTTTAAGCTGTTAAACCTACTTACCAGAACCAGTCCGTTTAAAACAGCCACGCCAAACAACACCACAAAACCTACCCCTGCCGAAATACTGAATGGCATACCGCGTAAAAACAGGCTGAAAATACCGCCAATGGCCGCCAATGGAACTGCCATATATATCATAGTTGCCTGTGTAACAGAGTTTAATGCGAAATAGAGCAATATGAATATTAGAAATAACGCGATAGGCACCACAATTGTAAGACGATCTTTAGCGCGTTTCAAATTTTCAAAAGAACCGCCATATTCAATAAAATAGCCATCAGGCAGATCTAATTCAGCATCTAATCTTTTCTGCACTTCTTCTACCATAGACTCCACATCTCTCCCCTTTACATTTACGCCAACATATACTCTTCTATAGGTATTTTCACGTGAAATTTGCATAGGCCCGGGTTTGTAACTAATATCAGCCAATTCATTAAGCGTAATTTGTGAACCCCCATTTGGCAAATCCACAAATAGGTTTTTTAAATCATCAATGCTTTGCCTATAATTATCTGAAAAACGAACTACCAAATCGAAGCGTTTTTCACCTTCAAAAATGATTCCTGCATCTGCACCCGCAAAAGCCGTACTCACATATTGGTTTAATTTATCAATGGTTAACCCATATTTAGCCAATTTTGCTCTTTGATAATTCACTGTAATTTGTGGCAAACCTTGAGTAGCTTCTGCACGCACACCTTCTGCATCATCAACCGTTTGGATTATTTTTGCCATTTCTTCAGCTTTAATAGCTAATATATTCAAATCATTGCCATATAATTTTATAGATACGTCTTCTCGAACACCTGTGAGCAATTCATTAAAACGCATTTCTATAGGCTGCGTAAACAGAAAATTGGCGCCCACGATAGCTTTCAACTTAACTTCCATCTTTTCAATTAATTCAGCTTTGGTTGCTGCTGAGGTCCATTTACTCTTATCTTTTTCAAGAATAATAAACGTATCCACAATATCCATTGGCATTGGGTCTGTTGGGATCTCTGAAACCCCAATTCTGCCAACCATTGTTTTAACTTCATCAGGGAAATTAGCGTTGATGATATTTTCCGCTTCCTCTGAAACTTTTATGGATTCTGACAGCGAACTGCCGGGTTTCATAAAAATTTGAACTGCAATATCGCCTTCATCTAATTTTGGAATAAATTCTCCTCCCATAGTTGAGAACACAAAAGCCGTAATTACAAATAAAAGCACAGCTATGGCAAGTACCATTTTTCTGAACTTTAAAGCACCTTGAATTAAAGGTTTATATACTTTAAAGATACCTTTCATCATTGTATCACTAATTTTGGTTAACCAGTTTTCAAGTTTGGAGAACCAATTTCGTTTGTTTTGTGAGGTTGGCTTTAAAAATAATGATGCCATCACTGGCACATAGGTTAAGCACAATAACAAGGCTCCCAACACAGCAAAACCAAAAGTAAATGCCATTGGGCGGAACATTTTGCCTTCCACACCCGTTAAGAATAAAATGGGCGTAAACACAATTAGTATGATTAATTGTCCGAAAAATGCAGAGTTCATCATCATACTGCTCGATTTATAGGTAAGTTCGTCCATTTCTTGGGATGTAAAATCGGCTTTATTCTTTTTGATTCGTTGTTCTATATGATGCACCGTTCCTTCAACTATAATAACTGCGCCATCAACTATAATTCCAAAATCAATGGCTCCCAATGACATTAAGTTTGCCCAAACGCCTGTTGCTTTCATCAAAATAAAAGCAAACAGTAAGGAAAGCGGTATAATGGAAGCGGTAAGCAAACCTCCCCGTAAACTTCCCAACAATAAAGCCAACACAAATACCACTATTAAAGTCCCTTCAATTAAGTTTTTTGAGACGGTGCTTGTAGTGCGTGCAATAAAATCGCTTCTGTCTAAAAAAGGTTTAATTTCGAGCCCTTCCGGCAATGATTTTTGAATATTTTCAATCCGTTTTTGTACATTTTTAATCACCTCATTAGGGTTCTCGCCTTTCAGCATTAGTACTTGTCCGCCAACAGATTCTTGTCCATCTTCAGTAAAAGCGCCATAACGAACCGCCGACCCAAAACGAACTTCATCAGCCACATCCTTGATTAAAATAGGCGTATTTTCATTGTTTTCAACAACAATGTTTTCGATATCCTCCAAAGTTCTTGCTAGCCCTTCGCCGCGAATAAAGTTGGCTTGGTGGTTTTTTTCGATATAGGCGCCGCCCGTGTTAGAATTATTGCTTTCAAGGGCTTCGAAAACTTCACTAATACTAATTCCCATACTGTTTAATCGGTTGGGATTTAAAGCTATTTCGTATTGTTTTACATTACCGCCAAAGGAGTTAATTTCAACTACACCGGGTACTAATGCCATTTGGCGTTTAACAATCCAATCTTGGATAGTCCGCAGTTCGGATGGCGAATATTTATGTTCAAATCCTTTTTTTGGCACAAGGGAGTATTGGTAAATTTCTCCCAAACCGGTAGCGATTGGCGCCATAAATGGCTTTCCAAAACCTGCCGGTATATCTTCTTGTATTTCAGTTAATTTTTCCTGAACCAATTGGCGGGGTAAATAAGTTCCCATTTCATCTTTAAATACAATGGTTACCACAGAAAGCCCAAAACGAGATACAGAACGCAACTCTGTAACGCTTGGTAAATTAGCAACAGCCAATTCTACTGGATACGTTACAAATTGTTCAATATCTTCTGTTCCCAGATTTGGAGCAACAGTAATTACTTGTACTTGGTTGTTGGTGATATCGGGTACAGAACCCAATTTTATGGTCATCATTGAATAAGTTCCTACACCAATAAGGATAAGAATTAGTAAGCCAACAATGAATTTATTGTTAATGGAAAAGCGAATGATTTTATCGATCATTTTATGATTTGTTTAAGTTATTAGAAAGTAGTCTCCTAAAAAATAATAGGTGCTTAAAAACGTATTTATAACTTAAACTTGAGGTGGTTGGGAAATTAGGGTAAGTAAATTACTGGTGAAAAATTCTATATATCTAGTATTCAATTCTTTAATTTGGTTTTCTGAAATTAGAATATCTCGTTGAATTGTGGGTTCTAAAACGACACCTGTACAACAAATACAGATACAAAAGGGAGAACATAAATCTACACCAGCTTGAAAATCATTACTGGAATGATTGTCGTTGAATTCAATTTGTGTTGAATCAAAAGCATTCACGTCATCACAAGGAATTGTGGTGAGTAAAATATTTAGTGACGCCAATATAATTGCTATAAATTTCATAAACTGAGGCAAATGTACTTAAAAATATAATGCAATGGTGTTGCAAATATTTAAAGGGCAAACTATATTCGGTTATAAGCCAGGCAACCGAATATAGTTTATATATAGTTGAATCTGATTGTATTCAAAACTAACTGTATAAATTGACATTGAAGGTTTGAGTCGAATTGAGTTTGTTCCTTTTATCATATTTTGCAATTAATGATTTATCCAATTCTCAAAAAAACTTGTTAAATAAAACAACTGATTAATCTTTCACCCCCAATTTTCCTAAAATCACTTCTAAAAGACACCATTTTGTAATTGACGATTGTAACAAATTGGCACCTACAAATGCGGTAAACCACAACCAGTTTACATTCAGTTTTATGGCGAGTATTAGACTGATTAATATAAATGTGCCCGCAATGGCTCTTACAATTCTGTTTTTCATTTTTCTTATTTTTTAAATTAGTATCTGGTATCTGGTATCAAGAATCGGAGATTTAAGATTTACGATTTTTGATTTACGATTCTTTTTTTTTCTCAATACTAAAATCTCAATACTCAATACCAAAAATTAATTCGATTTTTCAATATTTAAGACCACAATATGAACTTTTGACAATGTTTTTTGTTTTGCATTAAATTCATCAACCAAAATAAATAATTGATCTGATTTTTCTTCTGATACAAAAGCAAAGAAAATGATGGATTGATTTTCATCCATTTCACTGGAAAACCAATTACTTTCTACCGATTCTTCAGACAAATCTTTAAAACCGTATACATCCTTATAGGAATAAATACTGATATTTGATTTTTTCAGCATGAGTTTTATTTCTTTGGAAAACTCCTTAATTGCTGTTATGACAAGTAGTTTCATAATTGATGTTTTTAAAAGTTTAAAGTTTCAGGTTTCTTGTTACACTTGAAACAATTATTATTTTTCCCATTTCTTTTTTTCGGTCATATAGTAAATCATTGGAACAACGATTAGCGTTAACATGGTTGAAACTATTGCCCCTGCAACTAACGATATGGCCAGTCCCTGAAAAATTGGGTCAAACAAAATAATGGAAGCGCCAATTACCACAGCTCCTGTTGTCAATAAAATTGGCGTAGTTCGCACCGCACCAGCATCAATAATGGCTTGTTTTAAAGGAACTCCGTCATTTAACCGAATTTCAATAAAGTCGATAAGCAACACCGAATTCCGAACCATTACGCCCGCTAAGGCAATCATACCGATAAATGAAGTTGCGGTAAAGAAAGCACCTAATATCCAGTGGCCTAACACAATGCCAATTAAAGAAAGTGGTATTGCCATCATCATCACCAACGGAGTTTTAAAGTTTTGGAACCAGCCAACAATAAGCATATAAATAATTATAATAACGACTAAGAAAGCCGTTCCCAAATCGCGGAAAACTTCCAGGGTAATTTGCCATTCTCCATCCCATTTCACCGTAAAATCACTTTCGTCAGAAGTCTGTTCTAAATAAGACTCACTTAATTTGTATCCTTCAGGCAATTCAATTTTTTGTAACTTTTCTTTCATTCCTAAAATAGCATATACGGGGCTTTCCAATGCGCCCGCCATGTCAGCAGTGACATAAACTACCCTTTTTTGGTCTTTTCTGAAAATGGTTTTTTGCAAAGTATCTTGTTTTACGCTAACCAAATCACTTATCGGAATAACATTTCCATGACTTCCTTTTATTTTTATGTTTTGAATATCTTGCAAGCTGGTTTTGTCGGCATCGCTTAAAGCCAAAACAATGTCAATCTGGTCAAAAGAGGTTTCGTCATATAAATAGGAAATCGGGTATTCTTTTAATAGATAGGTCAAATTTCCGACAATTTGTTGGGGCGCAATGCCGTTAAGCATGGCTTTTTCTTTATCAATTTCAAGCCTGTATTCGGTTTGGGCATCTTCAACCATCCAGTCAATATCCACAACATCGGCAGTATTTTCCAAAATTTCCTTAACCTGCTTAGCAACTTTAATTTGTTCCTTATAATCTGGCCCGTAAACTTCTGCAACAAGTGTGGACAAAACAGGCGGCCCTGGCGGAACTTCCACCAATTTTACATTGGCACCATATTTCCTGGCAATTTTTTTAATTTCCGGACGCACCTTTTTAGCGATATCGTGACTTTGTAAATCCCGATCTTCTTTAAGCAATAAATTCACCTGAATGTCCGCCATATTGCTGCCGCCGCGAATGTCGTAATGACGAACCAATCCGTTAAACGTAATAGGGGCGGAGGTACCAATATAGTTTTGGTATTTTATTACCTCAGGCGTTGCAGCAATATATTGCGCAATCTCTTTGGTTACTGCTGCCGTTCTTTCAAGCGTAGTTCCTTCGGGCATGTCAATAACCACCTGAAACTCATTTTTGTTGTCAAAAGGC
>JAQVGD010000236.1 GCA_028696945.1 Lutibacter sp. | reverse complement strand
GTATTAATAACAGATAAATGGATTTTTACCCTACCAATAAATTAAATATTTTCTATTTCTTTTCTTAGATTTAATAGCGCATTATGAATTCTTTTTTCCACTGCTTTAACCGATATGTTAAGAATTTCTGCTATTTCTTTGTATTTTTTTCCGTCAATTCTATTCATCAAAAAAGCAATTCTTTGCGATTCTGACAGCTTTGACAAAGCTTTTTCCAGTTTGGCGCTAAATTCTTTTTCTTCCAATAAAAACTCCGGATTTTCATTGGTGTAAATTTTTTTAGGAATTTTCACAAAATTTAAAGCAACTTTTTTTTTGGAATAGTCATTTAAAAATAAATTATTGGCGATGGTAAATAAATAAGGTTTGGCTTTGCCAGAAATTATTTTTTGGCAGTTTTCCCAAAATTTTAAAAAAGCTTCCTGAACAATATCGTTGGCCAAATCTAAATCGCCACATTTGTAAAAAACATAGTTATGGAGTAATTTAGAATGATTTAGAAAAAAATCACTAAAATTTTTTTCATCACAAAAGCCCTTTTTATTTCGAATATCCATTAACTTTAATAAGTTGTGTCTAAATTTGCGAGGTAAAGATAATTTTTTTTTGAAATAGGTAGGGTATTTTTGGATTAAACGGTTATAATAAAAAACATTAAAATATGCAGTCAATAATTAAATTTCTTTTTTTGAGTTTGTTTTTAGTCGGACTTATTGCTTGCCAAAAAGAGATTTCACAAACAATTCAGCCGAATCAAAATGAAGTTTTAATAGCCAATGCAGCTGTAACCGCACTTGTAAAAAGTACCGTCACCAATGATGGCTCCAAAGACAACATTATTGATAATGCAAGCTGTATAAGCATTAAACTTCCGGCTACGGTGGTGGTTAACGGCGTATCAATCAGTATTGAATCTGAAGCAGATTATGATGATATTGAAGCAATTTTTGATGAGTTTGATGATGATGATGACCAACTTAATATTGTTTTTCCAATTATAATAATTTTAAGTGATTTCTCTCAAATTACAATTAACAATTCAGAAGAATTGGAAGGTTTTGTTGATGATTGCGGAGGTGAAAATGAAATTGATGATGATATAGAATGTATCGATTTGGTGTATCCAATATCATTTTCAATTTTTGATTCAGCCAATCAGTTGGTTCAAACGGTTACCGTTTTAGACGACGAGCAATTTTATAAATTTATTGATGATATTGAATCGTACGATATAGTTCAAATAAATTTTCCTGTCAAAGTGTTGCTTTATGATGGATCAGAAAAAATTATAAATGATATGGACGCTTTGGAAAATGCAATTGAAGAAGCAAAAGGCAGCTGTGATGAAGACGACAATAATGACTATAACGATGATGATTGTAACAATTGCACTAAAGAACAAATATCGCAACTTTTGGTAACCTGCAGTTGGATTGTCGATAAATTAGAAATTAATGGCATAGAAAACACAGATAATTATTCAGATTTCCTATTTACATTTTTACAAGATGGCACCGTAAAAGCCAAATCAAACGGAAATGAAATCACGGGTGCTTGGAGTATTGAAAATGTGGATAATGTAATTTTGTTAAAAATTAATTTTAATAATTTACCTGATTTTTCATTTAATTGGATCCTTTATGAAATTGAGGATAACAACCAAATTGATTTAAGGATTGAAGAAAATAGACTTGAATTTGAAAAAAAATGCAGTTAGCCTAAAATTGAAGTCATCAATATTTCTAAAAAGGCACTGCCTTTTAAAGTTCAACTTCAATAATAGCTATGCAGTTTTGACGTAAATAAACAAAACCCCTCGAATATAATCCCAGTTAAAGGCCACACAAAAATAATGTGTGGCTTTTTTTTATTATCCAAATTGCCAGTTTGTAAAAAGAGTATTTAAAAAGAAATTTAATTATATTTGATGGTTTTAATTTTATTAAACAACTTGATGGTTGTTTAATAAAATATAATTCGTAAAAAATAGACTAAAATTTAAAATTCCATCCCAATGTTAATTGCCAAAAAGATATTCAACAAAAATTTTCATAAAATTTTAGCGCTTTTGTTAGTGCTTATGCTGGGTCAAAGTTGTAAAGTTTACCAGAAATCCACTAATTTAGAGCAAGCTTCACAATCAGAAGAAAAAGGGTTTGTGAAAGTGACAATGGCAAATGGTGATGAATACATTTATGAAACCATTGAACTTAAGGAGAATAATTATTACGGCGTAAAAACGGTAAACGGAGAAATAATGAAAACGGCACTTTTAAAAGAGGATGTTTTGAAAGTGGAAAGGCAAAATAAAAAATCATCAGGTTTTTTTAGCGTTACAGGGATTGTCATTGGAGCAGCTTCAATTGTATTGGGAATCTTGATGTTTGGCGGCTAAGCCACACCGATTTTTAAAATTGTATTTATGTTTATTTTTCATTGAATGCTTTATTTAATTATATTTACAAGAATGAGAATCATTTTAGGTTTAGATAAATAGCTTATAAAATGTTTCATGCATTTTTAAATAAAATAGCGTATTGGAAAAAAATACAGAAATTGAAAAATTAAAATTTTCCGAATCATTATTAAATGAAGTCAATTTAATAATTATTTCTTGCGACGAAAATAGCTATGTTACCTACGTTTCGCCCGCCACTGAGCAAATAATTGGCTATAAAATTGATCAGCTTTTGGGTGAAAAATGGTGGGATTTGACTTTTTTTTCAAAAGAAGAAGGACAACTATTTAAAAAAAGGGTATGTGATATCGCTTCAGGAAAAATTAAGGTAAATCCAAAACCTTATGAGCGCAAACTGCGCTGCAAAGACGGCAGCATGAAATGGATTGAATGGCGCGATTCTCTTGGCGCCAATAATACTTTTGTTTCTGTGGGCGTTGATATTACCGATTGGAAAAAAACGGAAGAAATTAAAATACAGTCCGACACCATTTTAAATAGTGTGGATTCTATGTTGATGGTGAGCGACCAAGAAGGAAATATCATCTATTCTTCACCGGCTGTTGAAAAAATGCTGGGCTATAAGGTAAATGATATTTTGGGCGATAAATGGTGGAAATTAACCTATGAAAACCAGCAGGAAGCACAACAGGTAAAAAATGCCATTTATAATTTCGTTTTTTTTAACAAAAGCGATTCTACAGACATTTCTAAGCGAAAAATTAAGACTGCCAATGGCGATTATAAATGGATTGAATGGCAGTTGTCAAAAGGCGCCAACGGAACCTATATTTCAATTGGCACGGATATTAGCCAAAGAATAGCAACCGAACTTGAATTAAAAAAAGCGAAGGATTCGGCAGAGCAATCATTAAAAGTTAAAAATGAGTTTTTGGCAAATATGAGCCACGAAATTAGAACGCCGCTCAATGCGGTAATCGGATTTACGGATTTGCTGTTGGAAACGCAACTAAATCCCGAACAAAGAATGCATTTGGAAACCATGCGAAATTCTGGAGAAATTTTACTTTCCCTGATAAACAATGTATTGGATCTTTCTAAGCTCGAATCGGAGAAACTAAAAATTGAAGAGATTCCTTTCAACCTGCACAAGTCTTTCGATAATGTGCTAAAATTAATGAAACTCAGGGCCGATGAAAAGAGGATTTCTTTAGATCTTAAAATTGAACCAAATACACCTGTCCAGTTCCTTGGAGACCCAACCAGAATAGAACAAATTTTACTGAATTTAATTGGCAATGCGGTTAAATTTACCAATAAAGGATCCGTGCAGGTTACCTTAAAACAACTTCATGAAACAGAAGATACTTCAGAAATCTATTTTGAAGTTCGAGATACCG
>JAQVGD010000055.1 GCA_028696945.1 Lutibacter sp. | reverse complement strand
TAAAACTTCCTTAATGTGTTTATTAATATAATTTGCTTTCTTTCTATAGCTGCCTAAATTATCCACTTCTGCAAAAACAAACGCATCATTTTCGGCAATTTCCAACACTTCTTCCCCATCCAATGCGTTTAAAAACTCGCCTTTTTGATTCAATAATTTTAAGGCATTCCATTGTTTTGGATTGTGGCTTGCGGTGATAATAATACCGCCATCAGCCGCATCGAGAATAACAGCCATTTCAACCGTAGGGGTTGTTGACAAGCCAATATCGGTTACGTTTATTCCTAAGCCAACTAAAGTGTTCCCCACCAAACTACATACCATTTTGCCAGAAATACGAGCATCTCGACCCAAGATTACGGTGAGTTCTTTTTTATTTGTTTGATTTTTAAGCCACATACCATAAGCCGCAGCAAATTTTACCGTATCAATTGGGGTTAAATTATCACCTACTTTTCCACCAATGGTTCCTCTAATTCCTGAGATTGATTTTATTAATGTCATCATTTAATTTTAGTGCAACAAAGATAATTCTATAGTTGTAATAAAACGAAAAAAGCTGCATCAAATTGTGATACAGCTTTTAAATGTTTAAATGAAATTAGGTTTATTTTCCGCCTTCCATTTTTTTCTTTAATGCGGCAAGATCACCACCTAAATCACCAAGAGTTGTTTTTTCGGCTGAATCAGTTTTTTGCTGAGCAGCTTTAATATTTTTCTCTTCTTGTGCTTTAAAAACTGAGGTATGTGAAGCTACAATACGTCTAAATTCTTTGTTGAATTCAATAACTTTGAATTTATCAACATCTCCTTTAGCCAATTTAGTGCCATCTTCTTTTATGATAAAACGACTTGGAACAAAAGCTTCAACACCATCTTCCAAAGAAACAATTAATCCTTTATCGCTTTTATCTTTTACAGTTCCTTCGTGAATTGAATCAATTGAGAATTTCTCTTCATGAGCATCCCAAGGATTTTCATTGGTTTGTTTATGACCTAAATTTAATTTACGTCCTTCCACATCCAATTCCAACACTTGCACTTCCAATTTATCACCTACAGAAACAAAGTCTGATGGATGTTTAATTTTCTTTGTCCAAGAAAGATCTGAAATATAAACCAAACCGTCAATACCTTCTTCCAATTCAACAAAAACACCGAAGTTTGTGTAGTTACGAACGGTTCCTGTATGAACTGAACCTACAGGATATTTTTCTGCAATATTGGTCCAAGGATCTGGGTGCAATTGTTTAATACCCAAAGACATTTTTCTTTCGTCTCTATCCAAAGTTAACACTTGTGCTTCCACTTCGTCACCTACAGACACAAAATCCTGAGCAGAACGCAAATGGGTTGACCAAGACATTTCAGATACATGAATCAATCCTTCAACACCTTTAGAAACTTCAATAAATGCACCATAATCAGCAATTACAACTACTTTACCTTTAATAGTGTCACCTACTTTTATATTTTCGTCTAATGCTTCCCAAGGATGTTTGTTCAATTGTTTTAATCCTAATTGAATTCTGGTTTTTTCATCATCAAAATCAAGAATTACAACATTTAATGTTTGATCTAATTCAACCACTTCACTTGGGTGATTTATTCTAGACCAAGATAAATCTGTAATATGAATTAATCCGTCAACACCACCTAAATCAACAAATACACCATAAGAAGTAATGTTTTTAACAACCCCTTCCAATACTTGTCCTTTTTCAAGTTTACCGATAATTTCTTTCTTTTGAATTTCAATATCAGCTTCAATAAGTGCTTTATGCGAAACCACAACATTTTTAAATTCATGGTTGATTTTTACCACTTTGAATTCCATTGTTTTTTCAACATATTGATCGTAATCTCTAATTGGTTTTACATCAATTTGAGAACCTGGTAAGAAAGCTTCAATTCCAAAAACATCTACAATCATACCTCCACGAGTTCTGCATTTAACAAAACCGTTAACTACTTCACCTGTTTCGTGCGCATTGTTTACACGATCCCAAGCTTTGATAACTCTTGCTTTTTTGTGTGATAATACCAATTGACCGGTATTGTCTTCTCTTTTATCAACCAAAACTTCAACCTTATCTCCAACGGCTAAATTTGGGTTGTAACGAAATTCATTCAATGAAATAACGCCTTCAGATTTTGAATTGATGTCTATAATTGCTTCACGGTCTGTTTTTCTTACAACAATTCCTTCAATTACTTCACGTTCACTTACAATTCCTAAGGTAACATCTAATGCTTCTTCAAAGGCTTTTAAGTTCTCTGCGTCAACTGCTTCAATACCTTCTTCATACATATACCAGTCAAAATTCGCTAAAAATTCTTCTGGGTTTACTTTTTTGGCTTTTGGAGTTTCAGCCGTTTCCGCCACTTCTTCTTTAGCCACTTTTTCAGCTTTTGGTGTTTCAACTACTTCTTCAGTAGTTTCTTTTTCAGCTTTTGGTGTTTCAACTTTTTCCGTAACTTCTTCTTTAGCAACTTTTTCAGCTTTTGGCGTTTCAACTACTTCTTCAGTAGTTTCTTTTTCAGCTTTTGGTGCTTCAACTTTTTCCGTAACTTCTTTAGGAGTTTCTTTTTCAGCTTTTGGCGCTTCAACTACTTCTTCAGTAGTTTCTTTTTTGGCTTTCGGCGTTTCAACTACTTCTTCAATAGTTTCTTTTTCAGCTTTTGGTGCTTCAACTACTTCTTCAGTAGTTTCTTTTTTGGCTTTTGGCGCTTCAACTTTTTCAACTACTTCTTCAGTAGTTTCTGTTTGGGCTTTCGCCGCTGTTTGATTTACTTCAGTAGCATCTGTTTGCTCTTCAGTTTTTTTTGTTTCTTCAGACATATTTGCTGATGATAATTATTTGTATCTTATTGTTACTCAGATTTTTACACGATAATAACGCAAAGAGTAGGTTTACATTATTTTTTTTCTCATTCCTTTTAAAATCTGCTCTCGTTAAAAGGAGTGCAAATTTACTTAATTTATTTTATTATAACAAAAAGAAAATGAAGCATTTAAAAATTTATTTTGTTGAAAGATATTTTTGATTTACGATTTTGGATTTATGATTTTGGATTTACGATTTATAGTTTGTCGGATTGTTTATTCACATAATTGTGTAATTGTTTAATTGGACTATTCAATCTCTTCCCTCTATTCCTTAATATCCTCATTAACTCATTGGCTAATCAATTAATAATAAAACTCTTTTAAAAAAACCCTAACATTCATCATATTATTGTATTAAAAAGTTTGTACTTTTATAAAACTTTATATCAAAACCATTGAATTATGAAAATATACGATGATAAACACATTAAAAATGTTGCTTTTGTTGGCGCGCATAAAAGTGGTAAAACAACATTGGCCGAAACGATGCTCTTTGAAGCCGGATTAGTCAGCCGCCGTGGTAGCGTTGAAAACAAAAACACCATTTCCGACTACCACGCAATAGAACATGAAAGAGAAACTTCCGTTTTCGCCACACCCCTGCACACCGAATGGCGCAATTACAAAATAAACATTATTGACACTCCTGGATTAGATGATTATATTGGTGAAATCGCCTCTACAATGCATGTGATAGACTCCATTGTGATGGTAATTAACGCACAATACGGCGTTGAAGTTGGCACAGAAATAATTTGGGATTATATCGATAGATTTTCACATCCAACCTTATTTGTAATCAATCAAATTGACCATCCGAGTGCCGATTTTGACGAAAGCTATAAAAGCATTGTTGAATTGGTGGGTAAAAATGTTGTTAAAATTCAATATCCACTTGTAGTTGATGGCGCACAATGTATTGTTGACGTGCTTAAAATGAAAATGTATAAATTTGGACCTCAAGGCGGAAAACCAGAAAAATTAGAAATTCCTAAAGATCAAATTGAACATGCAACAGCACTTCAAAATGAACTAATTGAAAAAGCAGCCGAAAACGATGAAAATTTGATGGAACTTTATTTTGATAAAGGAACCCTTAACGAAGATGAAATGCGCGAAGGAATTAAAAAAGGGATGCTAAATAATGAATTGTTCCCAGTATTTTGCATTTCGGCACTTAATGATATGGGCACTGGTCGTTTAATGGGATTTATCGACAATGTCGCTCCATCTGCAGCCGACTTAAAACCTGAACAAAGTGTTGAAGGAATTACTGTTGAATGTGATATTAATGCGCCAACAGCACTATTTGTGTTTAAAACAGTTTACGAGCCTAACCTTGGACAAATTAGTTTCTTTAAAGTAAAATCGGGAGAAATTAAACAAAATGACAAGTTGGAAAATTCAAGAAATAACGAAATTGAAATTTTAAACCAGCTGTATATTATGGACGGCAAAAATCGGGAACTGGTTGAAAAATTAAGTGCCGGCGATATTGGAGCCACTTTAAAATTAAAATTTACAGAAACAAATGATACGCTCAGAACAAAAGGTTCAGGCATTACCATAAAACCAATTATTTATCCTGAAGCCAGAATAACCAAAGCCGTTAAAGCAATTGATAAAAATGATGATGAAAAACTAAATGAAGCCCTTAGAAAAATACATAGTCAAGATCCAACTGTTGCCGTTAAATATTCATCGGAGTTAAAACAACTTATTTTATCCTGTCAAGGAGAATTGCATTTAGCGACCATTGACTGGATTTTACAAAATACTTATGGAATAAAAGCTGTTTTTGAACAACCGAGAATTGCCTATAGAGAAACCATACAACGCTCTGCAACCACCAGTTATAAGCACAAAAAACAATCGGGAGGTTCCGGTCAGTTTGGAGAAGTTCATATTAAAATTGAGCCCTGGTTTGAAGGAATGCCAGAACCTGAAGGATTTAACGTAAGAGGAAAAGAAGAAATTGACTTAGAATGGGGCGGAAAATTAATATTCTATAACTGTATTGTTGGAGGTGTAATTGATGCGCGTTATTTGCCTTCCGTTTTAAAGGGAATTTTAGAAGTGATGGAAGAAGGTCCTTTAACCGGATCTTACGCCAGAGACGTTCGGGTAATGCTTTTCGATGGCAAAATGCATGCCGTTGACTCTAATGATATTTCATTTAAAATTGCTGGAGCACATGCTTTTAAAGAGGCCTTTTTAAATGCAAAACCTAAATTATTAGAACCAATAAATGAACTTTCTGTTAAGGTTCCAGAAGAATTAATGGGCAATGTCATGACCGATTTACAATCGCGCAGATCCATCATTTTAGGAATGGACAGTGAAGGTAAATACCAGACTATCAGAGCCAAAACACCATTAGCCGAAATGTATAAATATTCAACAACTTTGCGTTCCATAACGCAAGGTCGAGGAAGTTTTAGCACCAAATTTTCAAATTTTGAATTGGTGCCAACTAACGTCCAAGAAGAATTGGTAAAAAAATAATACTTATTTTATAAAAACAAAGACTCGTCTATTTAACGCAAGCTAGACGAGTCTTTTAGTTTAAAAAAACCAATTAATATTTATTAATTCAATTAATTTTTATAATTCTTAAAGTTTTAGGTGGTTATTAAACAATGAATTTTAAAAAAATTAAATATTAATTATTGCTAATATAATAATTTTATTTCCAAAAACAAATCATTATCATTAAATATAAGTATTTTCCTATTAACTATGCAAATATTAATAAATTTTATTACATAATATTCATTGAAAAAAAAATATAATTCATTATTTATTCATCGATGATAAATCAGTACCTTTGTATCATCATTTTTTCCTGAAATAAACATACGAAAATTGTGATATAAATGAACAAATATGTGTGAATTCTCTAAAATTTAAAAAGAAAATAACGTTTACTCATGAAATTAATCTTAATTACAATTGTCATTTTAGCTATTGGTGTTGCCGGCCTAGCCATTAAAATTTGGGCAAAAAGAGATGGTAAATTTGCAGGAACTTGCGCTAGCCAAAATCCACATTTAAATAAGGAAGGTGTGGCTTGCGGGTACTGTGGAAGATTGCCTGATCAATGTGAAAACAAATAGGATATGCTCGAATATTTATTTATTGCTTTTATAGTAATTTTTTGTATTCAGTTTATATATTACGTTTTTATTTTCGGTTCTTTTTCTTTTTATAAAATAAAACCATCCGAAAATAATTTCAACCTACCAGTTTCAGTTATTATTTGCGCTAAAAATGAGGCAAAAAATTTAACTGAAAATTTACCGCTTTTCCTAAAACAAAACTACGAGAACTTTGAGCTGGTTTTAATTAATGATCGCTCCCAAGACCGTACTTTAAAGGTGATGGAGCAATTTAAAAAAGAAACTACAATCCCCGTAAAAATTGTGGATGTTGCCGTAAATGAGCAATTTTGGGGAAGTAAAAAATATGCGCTTACTTTGGGTATTAAAGCTGCTTCTTTTGAGCATTTATTGTTTACGGATGCCGACTGTATTCCTGTTTCTGAAAGTTGGATTACCGAAATGGTCAATAATTTCAGCAATGAACATCAAATTGTATTGGGCTATGGTGCTTATAAAAAAATAAAAAAATCATGGCTAAATAAACTTATTCGTTTTGAAAGCATTTTAACCGCCATCCAATATTTTGGATACGCAAAAATTGGAATTCCTTATATGGGCGTTGGCCGCAATTTAGCTTATACAAAATCTGTTTTTTTTAATGTAAATGGTTTTGCAAATTATATGCATATTAAATCGGGTGATGATGATTTATTTATAAACCAAGTGGCATCAAAAAGAAATACAGCCATTTCCTGTTCGCAAAACAGCTTTACAGAATCCATTCCAAAAACAAACTTTAAAGATTGGATTCTTCAAAAGAGAAGACATATTTCAACTGCTTCTTTATACAAACCTGCACATAAATTTTTATTGGGCTTGTTTTTCAGTTCCCAATTGTTATTTTGGATTTTAGGTACTGTCCTTTTGTGTTTGCTTTATAATTGGCAGCTTGTTTCGATTTTAATTTTTACCAGATTCCTGTTTTTATATTTAGTTATTGGCTTTTCTGCAAAAAAATTAAATGAAAGAGATTTAATTCTGCTTATTCCTTTTTTTGAAATATTTTTAATTTTGATTCAAATGTTTATCTTTATAAAAAATATGATTTCAAAACCTACACATTGGTAAAAAAAAACAATGATATAGTTGATTTAATTGAAAAAGCAAGAAAAAAAGACCAAAAGGCTTTTAATACATTGCTTAACACTTACTGGAGTGACGTTTATCGTTTTCAATTATTAAAAACAGAAGATGAAGACGAAGCTGAAGACATTACCATAAAAACTTTTTCAAAAGCATTTGATAAAATTGACCTATACAACGAAAACTACAATTTTAAAACATGGCTGATTTCAATTTCAAAAAATATTTTTTTGGATCATTTAAGAAAACAACGCACAGAAACCATTTCAATTGACAAAAAGGAATCTGAAGCCTATAAAATTTTTGATGAAAGTCCAACAGCCGAAGACCAATTAATTATCGATCAGAATTTAGCGCAATTGCTAAACTATTTGAAGTTGCTAAAACCACATTATCAAGAAATTATAAATCTGCGCTATTTTAGGGAAATGAGTTATAAAGAAATGGCTGAAGTTTTAAATGAACCGATGGGCAACATCAAAATAAAGCTATCACGAGCAAAAAAGTTATTGGCTGAAATCATTAAAAGATCTACAGAAAGTTGATTTCAAAAAAATCCAATTGGCTAAAAAAATTAGGTCCGGGCATTCTTTTTGCCGGTGCCGCAATTGGGGTTTCACATTTGGTGCAATCCACCCGAGCCGGAGCTGATTTTGGTTTTGGATTGGTTTGGGCATTGGTTTTAATCCATCTTGTAAAATATCCATTTTTTCAGTTTGGGCCCAGATATGCTACCGCAACTGGAGAGAGTTTATTGGACGGCTATAAAAGATTAGGGAAAGGAGTACTACTCGCCTATTTCATTTTAAATCTGGCAACAATGTTTACCATTCAAGCAGCAGTTACCATTGTAACAGCAGGTTTGGCGGCTAATTTATTCGGAATTACCACAAATCCCGTAATTTGGAGTATCATTATTACCATTATTTGCTTTGCAATATTAATTATCGGGCGTTATAATTTGCTCGATAAACTGATGAAATTAATCGTAATTACCTTAACTTTTAGCACCGTTATCGCTTTAATAGTAGCTGCTATTAATTCACCAAATACGCATAGCTTCGTACAAATTATTCCAAAGGGAACTGTTGAAGTCGGATTTTTAATCGCTTTTTTAGGATGGATGCCCGCCCCTTTAGATGTTTCTATTTGGCAATCGCTTTGGGCTTTGGAAAAACAAAAAGACAAAACAAACGAATTCAATACAAAACAGGCTATTCTCGATTTTAATATAGGTTTTTTGGCTACATTAATTTTTGGGATATGCTTTGTTTCATTGGGTGCCATTGTAATGTATCATTCCGGTGAAGCATTTAGTTCTGGTGCTGTTCAATTTTCCGAACAGCTCATAACACTTTATACTAAAAATTTAGGTCCAGAAATGTATATTTTCATTGCCGCTGCAGCCTTTACCACAATGTTTAGCACAACCATCACAACGCTGGATGCTTCTCCAAGGGCAATGACAAAAGCTTTCGATTTATTGACCCATAAATCGTATAAAAACATGTACTGGTTCTGGATAACCTTTCTTTCAATCGGAACAATTTCAATCCTGGTTTTCTTTAAATCGGAAATGGGTTTCCTAATAAAAATCGCAACAATTTTATCGTTTTTAACAGCCCCCTTTTTTGCAATTATAAATTATGTCTTAATATCCGGCAAACATACTCCCCAGGAATGGCGACCTTCTTTACAATTAAAAATATTGAGTTGGTTTGGCATCCTGTTTTTAATCGGTTTTAGCTTTTGGTATCTCTCTACCATTTAACCTTTAAAATAACCATAATAAATGTTCCTTTTTTCCTTTTTTCTTCAAAATAAAAAGAAATCGTAACTGCTGCTATGCTTTATTTTTCTTTTTTGAAAAAAGAAAAAAATCATTCATTTCTTTTACGGCGATTTCAAAAGTTATATGGTACTATAGTTTATAATTTCTTTGTATTTTTGCAGTCAATTTTCTTATAAAATGACACAAGAAACCTCTTCATTGCAAAATAAAATTCAAAAACCAAATTGGTTACGCGTTAAACTCCCAGTTGGAAAAAAATATACTGAATTACGAAATTTAGTAGATAAATATAAATTGAATACTATATGCACCAGTGGAAGTTGTCCAAATATGGGTGAATGCTGGACAGAAGGCACGGCCACATTTATGATTTTAGGAAATATCTGCACACGTTCTTGCGGATTTTGTGGCGTAAAAACCGGCAGACCCGAAACAGTTGACTGGGAAGAACCCGAAAAAGTGGCTCGCTCTATAAAACTGATGAAAATTAAACATGCAGTAATAACTTCGGTTGACAGAGATGATTTAAAAGATGGCGGCTCCATTATTTGGGTGGAAACAATTAATGCTATCAGACGAGCCAATCCAGAAACCACGCTTGAAACTTTAATTCCAGATTTTCAGGGAAACAAAACCAATATCGATAGAGTTTTAGCGGTTGCTCCTGAGATAATTTCTCACAATTTGGAAACTGTTAGACGTTTAACGCGAGAAGTAAGAATTCAGGCAAAATATGACAGAAGTTTGGAGGTTTTAGAATATATGAAAGACCAAGGGCAACGCAGAACAAAATCTGGAATTATGCTTGGTTTGGGCGAAACTGAGGAAGAAGTGATTGAAACAATGCAGGATTTAGCAAATGCCAAAGTTGATGTTTTAACCATTGGACAATATTTACAACCCAGCAAAAAACACTTGCCCGTGATTGAATTTATTAGGCCTGAGCAATTTATTAAGTACAAAGAAATTGGACTGACACTAGGCTTTAAATATGTCGAAAGTGGTGCTTTAGTCAGGTCTTCATATAAAGCACAGCGACATTTGGAATAAAGTTGAAGTTTTAAATTCTAACTTTTAAACTATCCTTTTCTACTCCACGAAGGGAAAAAGAAGTTTTATTTAGCTATGAAGGTAAAATTTATTAAGTTTTTTTATGAAGACACCCTGCAAACTTCCCTGATTAATAGTGACTTTTATACTTTTCAACTATCCAGTTTTATAATTCTCCCTTCGGGGTTTAAGGGACTTTCATATTAACTATTAATTAACACCCCGCTATAAGCGTTGGCACATATATTGTGATATTTCGAGTAACAAAGTTTTGTAACCTTTGTTTTCATTCTTAGTAAGTTTGAATAGGTTAATGAAAAAAGCGCCAAAAGCGCTTTTTTCTATTTTACTATAACAGCATCTTCAAGCAATACAGGAAATATGTATCCGTGACCAAAATCCTTATCTAAAACAATTGTTCCTTTAAAAGTTACAATATCCCCGATTTTTACTGAGTCTAACGTTGTCAAACCCAAATCCTTTTTACCGTTAAATTCAGTGCCATCCACAATATGAACCCAATTTTTGTTCAAAATTCCATTGTTTACTTTAACTACCTTTCCTTTTACAATTATCGATTTTCCTGAAAAAGATGTTTTGTCTGTATAAAGTTCTTGAAGTGAAGTTCCATTTGCAGGTTTTTCAATATTAACTTCAATATCAGTTGTGGCATCCACATTCGTATGAGGGTTCGCTTGATTGCTTTCTTCTGCCTTTTCAGTTGTTCTGATTCCATCAGCAAAAATTATCTCATCAAAAGTTTTTTCAAGTTGTTTGCTCTCGAAATCCTTCATTACCATACCACCATCATAATAATAGGTTTCACCTAATTTTACTTCCGTATTTGGAATGGCCATCCAATACTTATTTCCATTTTCGGCAACATTTAAATAGGCATAATTTCCACCGTCTAAAAATTCATTCACCACAATTTTATGACTTGCATTTTGAGTTGTTGTTTCAGATTTAATTGTTGAGTAATTTCCTTTGTCTTTACAACCAAACAACATTAAAAAGCTAAAGAATATTGTAAAAAATTTTATTTTATTTTTCATTTTTATATAAATTAATTTTTGTAAAAGTAACCATTATTACACAAATGTTATATGATATTAATCACCATTTTATTATAGATAGGTTATTATTTTTTAAATAATTATTCGTTTTGCTGAAATGTTTATTTCCAAACCAATGCCTTCTGTTTGCGCTTAATGGCGAAGGATGACCGCTTGTAAATACACAATGTTTTTCTAAATTTATTTTTTTGCCTTTCTTTTTGGCATAACCGCCCCATAATAAAAAGACAACATGTTCTTTTTTTTCTGAAATAATCGAAATAACAGTGTCCGTAAACTGTTCCCATCCTTTATTTTGATGCGAGCCTGCATTTTTGGATTTCACTGTTAATATCGCATTCAATAAAAGAACACCTTGTTTTGCCCAACGCTCCAAATTACCGCTTTTGGGATAGGGAATTGACAAATCGGACTCAATTTCTTTGAAAATATTTTTTAATGACGGCGGATGTGCAACACCATCGTTTACCGAAAAACACAATCCGTGCGCTTGCCCTTCTCCGTGGTATGGATCCTGACCGATAATTACGACTTTTAAATCCTCAAAAGAACATAAATTGAAGGCTTCAAAAATTTGATTCGGTTCAGGAAAACACGTATTCAGTGCATATTCTTCTTTCACATAGTTCATAAGTTCTTCAAAATAAGGCTTTTCAAACTCCGTTTGCAATATTGGTTTCCAACTGTCGCTAATATTCAAATCCATCAATTAATTTTTTGATTCAACTCCAAAATTAGTGAAAATTATAAAATTGATTATTTTTTAAACATATTTTATGACTTTATTCAACAACTTGCGTACTTTCATTATTTGGCAAGCCATAAACTTTCAAACTTTTATGATTACTTTTGCCTAACTTTTCAAAAGTAACACAATTTATGAGTAGTATTTCAGAAAAAACATTAACAGATTTAGAATTTTTTACCGTTTTAAAAATGGCAAGCAGTTACTGTGTTTCTGATTTGGGAAAAGAAGCAACCTTGAAAATCAGGCCTTTTAAATCGAAAGAAATACTGCTTCCGGAATTGCTGCAGGTAAATGAATATTTATCGTCACTTGAAAATGACAACCGAATTCCAAATCACTATTTTGATGATATTCAGAAGGAAATTCATCTTTTAAATATTGAAAACAGCTATCTTGAACCTGCTTCATTTTTAAAAATAACAAACAATGCAGATACCGTTTTTGAACTGCTTAAATTCTTCAATAAATTTAAGCTGATTTATCCCACGCTTTTTAAATTTTCAGAAGAAATTGAAATCCAAAAAGAGCTGGTTGAAAACATAAAAGCAATCATTACCCCTTATGCGGAAGTACAAGAAAATGCCTCTGTTTTATTAAAGCAACTCAGAGGAGAAATAAATGCAATTCGTTCCAAAATCGGCTCAAGTTTTAACAAAGCATTAAACCATTATAACAGTTCGGGTTATTTAGATGAAATACGAGAATCGGTTATCGACAATCAGCGCGTTTTGGCGGTTCAGGCGATGCATCGAAAAAAAGTGAAAGGCAGTTTGTTGGGAACTTCAAAAACAGGGAGCATTGTATTTATTGCGCCAGAAGCCACGCTTCAATTTGCGCGAGAACTGCAAAATTTGGCCTATGATGAGCATCAGGAAATTGTAAGGATTCTAAAAGAATTGACCAATTCTACCAGAATATTTGCACCAGATTTAATTGAATATCAGAAATACCTCATAAAACTCGATGTAATTGGGGCAAAAGCAAAATATGCAAAAACAATTAACGCCTGTTTGCCTAAAATTACTTCAGAAAAAAGCGTTTATTTAAAAGATGCTTATCATCCTATTTTATTGCTAAAAAATAAGGAGAAAAATCTGGAAACATTTCCGCAAACACTTGAGCTAAACCCAAAACAGCAAATAATTGTAATTTCGGGTCCAAATGCCGGCGGAAAAAGCATTACCCTAAAAACGATTGGTTTGTTGCAAGTAATGGTACAAAGCGGCTTGTTAATTCCCGTTCATTTTCGCTCCGAAACTTGTTTTTTTAAAAATATATTAACCGATATTGGCGATAACCAATCCATTGAAAATCAGTTGAGCACTTATAGCTATCGCTTAAAAAATATGCGCGACTTTCTGCGAAAATGCGATAACCACACCTTGTTTTTAATTGATGAATTTGGAACCGGAAGCGATCCCGAATTGGGCGGCGCACTAGCCGAAATATTTTTGGAAGAATTTTACGAAAAAAAAGCCTTTGGCATTATTACAACGCATTATGCCAACCTAAAAGTTTTGGCCAGCGAATTGGAAAATGTGGTAAACGCCAACATGCAATTCGATGAAAGAACGCTGCTGCCTTTGTTTAAATTGTTTATTGGACAAGCCGGAAGCTCCTTTACTTTTGAAGTTGCGCAAAAAAACGGAATACCTTATAGTTTAATCAACAAGGCTAAAAAACGCGTTAAGGTTGAGAAAGTCAGGCTGGATAAAACAATTTCAAAATTACAGCAAGAACGAAACATCTTGCAAAAAACATCGGAAACACTTGAAAAAGAAAAGTCGAAAGCCATTGAGCAATCTGATAATCTAACCGAAAAACAACAAAAAATTCAGGAGAAATTAGAAAACTTTCAAGAATTGTACGACGGCAACCAAAAAATGCTTGTATATGGAAGAAAAATAAATGAGCTGGTCAATAAATATTTTCAAACAAACAATAAAAAAGAACTGACCACCGAGTTTAACAAATGGCTCATTAGCGAGAAAACAAAATTCTTGAAAAAGAATCCGTTAAAACCAATTACAAAATCAGAGAAACAAAAAGTTAAAGTTGAAAAAAAACAGGTAGAAGAAAAACTTAAAGCAACTGAAAAAGAAGTGATGGTTGAAGTTGTAAAAGTGCGAGAAAATCAACAGAAGGAAGCCTTAAAAACAGCCAAACAAAAATCGGATTACATTTATAAAATTAAAGATAAAGTAAGAATTATCGGCTCAAATTCCACTGGAACTATTGAAAAAATAGAAAAAAATAATGCTTTTATAAATTACGGTTTTTTTACAACAAAAACAACATTAAGCAAACTTGAATTGGTAGAGTCTGCAAAAAAACAGCCCAAAATAAATAGTTAAACGGTTTGCAAAAGTTCTCAGTTTCTCAATTTTTGATTTACGATTTACGATTTTTGATTTACGATTTGTCGATGCCTAATTAACGTAGGCCGAATTTGACATTAATTTATTCACTTTCGTAACGCTCCATTTCACGGTCGTAAAATGCAGAAGCTTCTTCAATTAAGCTGGCAACTATTTCGGCAAGTTCAGCTTCATCATCACCCTGTAAATCTTCTAACCATTCAATTTCATCATCAACCAAATTGATCACAAATCTTGGAAATTCAGTATGAATAACAAAAATTACGTCAGTATAATCTGTATTGTCGCCCAATAAAAATTTAGGTAAATTCATGTTTTTCTTGTATTAATTTTTTTGATAAATAGTTAAATCTTAAAAATAGCATAATTGCAGAACTTGTTAAAGCGATTAACAAACCGATCCAAATTCCAAAGGTACCCATACCCGCAATGCGGCCAAAATAAATAGAAACTGGAAATCCAATAATCCAGTAGGCAACAAACGTCAGTACAGAAGGTATATTCACATCCTGTAATCCGCGTAAGGCACCTAATAAAACTGCCTGCATCCCATCAGAAAGCTGAAATATTCCTGCAATAATCAAAAGACTTGATGCAATGCCAACAACTTCTAAATTATCGGTAAACATCCATGGCAAAATATCTTTTAATGCAATAAATCCCATTGTAAATATAGACATCACAATAAATATCAATAAAAAGTTTGAGAAAGCAATGCGTCGCAATTCCAAATAATTTCCCAATCCTTTTTGGTTACTGACTCGTATGGTTGCTGCAGCTCCAATTCCAACAGCTATCATAAATGTTGTTGATGCCAGTTTTAAGGCAATTTGATTTGCTGCCTGCGGAAACGCGCCCAAAGTGCCAGCCAATAAAACAGAAGCAGTAAACAAGCCAACTTCAAAAAGCATTTGCAATGCGGTTGGCAAACCCAATTTTGTAATTTTTAAAAATATACTACTTTTAAGTTCCCTAAATTTTAGTCGGTTCATATAAACTGCAAATTTTTTCTTTTTCTTTAACACAAGGTAAAGGAAAATCACCATCACAATTCTTGAAATAAGTGTTCCCAAGGCAGCACCAACCAGTTCCAGTCGAGGGAAAATCCACAAACCATAAATAAGTGCAAAATTTAAAACTACATTTACAATATTGGTAATAACAGTGGCATACATCGCATATTTTGTTTGTGACAACCCATCGGCAAACTGTTTAAAACCCTGAAAAATCATTAGCGGAATCATAGAAAATGATACAATTTCAAAATATGGAATTGCCAAAGCCACCACTTCTTCCGGTTGGTCTAGATGAGACAATATCGGTTTCAACAAAAACAACATCCCAAACATGACAATTCCCAAAATAGAGGTTAAAATTACGCCGTGTTGAAAAATTCCCCTTCCTTTTTCCACATTTCCTTCGCCATCCGACTCCGCTATTAATGGTGTAATGGCCAAAGAGAAACCAATGCCAACAGAAAGTGCAATAAAAACCAAACTATTACCAAGTGAAGATGCTGCCAATTCAACCGGACCCAGTCTTCCTATCATAATATCATCAATCAACCCAACCAGTAAATGCCCCAAAGATCCCATCATAATAGGTGTGGCCAATTTTAGGTTTCTGGAAAACTCCGAGGTATAATCTTTAAGTTTCAATTAAATAATTTTAATGCGCGAAGATAAAGAAATAAATCAGCAATTTAATTCGATTTACAATTTACGATTCTAATTTTTTCTGCATCGTACGGACAAAACGCGACCTGCCCCTATTTTAATATTCAATTTTTTCTGCATTGCACGGACAAAACGCGACCTGCCCCTATTTTAATATTCAATTTTTCCCATATTGTACGGACAGGTTGCGACCTGTCCCTATTTTAATTTTTAACTTTCGACTTTTTAACCTAACTTTGATACTTAAATTAAAAACAAAAATTATGACTAAAATAACATTAAAAGGAAACCCAATAAACACTATTGGGAAATTGCCGAAAGTTGGAGAAAAAGCACCAAAATTTACGTTAATAAAATCTGATTTATCAAAAGTAAAATTAGCAGATTTTAAAGGTTCAAAACTACTTTTAAATATCTTTCCTAGTTTAGATACTGATACTTGCGCAGCTTCCGTAAGAAGATTTAACAAAGAAGCAAGTGAACTGGAAAACACAAAAGTACTTTGTATTTCTCGCGATTTACCTTTTGCACAGGCGCGTTTTTGCGGTGCTGAAGGTTTAGAAAACGTGATTACCTTATCCGATTTTGCAAGAGGAAAATTTGGAAAAAAATATGGTTTAACAATTAAAGATGGACCTTTGGCGAATTTGCATTCAAGAGCCATTGTGGTTGTTAATGAACAAGGCATTGTAACTTATACCGAACAAGTTCCAGAAATTGTTGATGAACCTAATTATGAAGCTGCTTTAAAAGCACTTTAAACATGCAAAATAAAGGTAATTTTTTTCTAAACCGATTTAAAGCAATTAAATACGCGGCAAAAGGTTTTTGGATTTTAATTACTTCTGAACACAGTATTAT
>JAQVGD010000054.1 GCA_028696945.1 Lutibacter sp. | reverse complement strand
AATGCCAGAAAATGGAATTTCGATAATGATATTGCAAAATTAGGAAATCCTGTTGACAGAACAGAATGGGGAATGTCCCCTCAAACAGTGAGTGCTTATTTTAATGCTACCAATAATGAAATTGTGTTTCCCGCAGCTATTTTACAACCCCCTTTTTACAATTATTTAGCCGATGAAGCTGTTAATTATGGTGGAATTGGTGCAGTAATTGGGCACGAAATTTCTCATAGTTTTGACGATTCAGGTTCGAGATTTGATGGAGATGGAAATTTAGTAGATTGGTGGACTGCTGAGGATTTGGAAAAATTTACAATTCTTGGAAATAAATTGGCCGACCAATATAGTGCAGTGGAAGCATTGCCAGGAGTGCATTTAAATGGCAAATTCAATTTAGGTGAAAATATTGGTGATTTGGGTGGTGTTAACGCTGCTTTGGAAGGATTGGAATTGTTTTATAAAACAAATGGCAGACCTGAAAAAATTGACGGATTTACAGCGGAACAACGATTTTTCATATCTTGGGCAACAGTATGGCGCACTAAAATGCGTGAGGATGCTTTGCGTAATTTAATAAAAACCAATCCACATGCGCCTGGAATGTATAGGGCTTACATGCCATTAACAAATATTGATGCGTTTTATGATGCATTTAATATCAAGCCAGAAGATAAGATGTATTTAAAACCGGAAGACAGGGTTAAAATTTGGTAATTAAACAGATGAAACGAGCATAACAAATTTTGATACACAGCAGAATGATTAATGGCAAACTGCATCTGTACCAACAAAAAAATAAAAATTAAACAGATGAAAAAAGGAGCTGTTATAGCTCCTTTTTTATTAAATCTACGTTGTAAAATCCGCCTCTATTTTCTTTTCTTTCTTTAGAAAATCGCGTAATTAAAAATGCGGTGGTAATTAAGTTTCTCAATTCACACAAATCCACTGAAAGTTCGGAGTGGTCGTAAAGACGCTTATTGTCTTCAAATAATACATGAAGTTTTCTTTCTGCGCGCAACAATCGTTCGTTGGAACGCACAATGCCAACATAATTGCTCATAATGGTTTTTAGTTCATTTCTGTCGTGCGTAATTAAAATTTTCTCCATGTTTTTTACCACGCCACTATCATTCCAATCCGGAATATTTTTTGGCACTTTAATTTTTTCAAACCGTTGCGTTAAATTTTCAAAGGCTCTGTGGGCAAAAACAATGCCTTCCAATAATGAATTTGAAGCCAGTCTGTTGGCACCATGAAGTCCAGTTCGGGTAACTTCGCCAGCAGCATATAAATTTTTAATAGAAGTTTTTCCCTTTTTATTCACATTTACGCCTCCGCAAATATAATGTGCAGCAGGTGATACAGGAATAAAATCTTCGCGAACATCAATGCCTAAAATCAGGCATTTTTCGGTAATGTTTGGAAAGTGTTTTTTAAAAGTTTCATATTCCAAATGGGTACAATCCAAATAAACGTTCGGCATTCCGCTTATTTTAAGCTCGTGGTCAATGGCTCTCGCCACAATATCTCGCGATGCCAATTCTTCACGTTCATCATATTTATGCATAAATCGGTTGCCATAATAATCTCTTAAAATAGCACCTGCACCACGCACGGCTTCTGAAATTAAAAAAGCTGGGTATTCGCCCGGATTGTATAAAGCAGTTGGGTGAAACTGAATAAATTCAACATCGGAAACTTCTGCCATCGCCCTGTAAGCCATTGCAATTCCGTCACCAGTGGCAACTACCGGATTCGTGGTGGTAAAATAAACTTGTCCGTTTCCACCCGAAGCTAACATAATTACTTTTGCCGCGAATGTTTTTACCACATTTTTTTTCTCGTCTAATACGTAAGCACCATAACAAGTAATTTTCTCTGAAACAGAAGTTTGCCTCTTTTTAACTTGGTGTTCCGTAATCAAATCAATAGCGAAATGATGCGATAAAAATTCAATATTTTTGGTTTTTTCTACTTGTGCAATAAGTGCTCTTTCAATTTCAGCACCTGTAAGGTCTTCGTGATGTAAAATCCGATCTTGTGAATGACCGCCTTCTCTTCCCAAAGAATAGTTTCCTTTTGAAGTCTTGTCAAATATGGCTCCCCATTCCATCAATTCCTTGAGTCGGGCAGGAGCGTCTTCAACCACCATTTTAACCACTTCTTCATCGCACAATCCATCTCCAGCAATTAAAGTGTCTTCAATATGTTGCTCAAATGAATCAACAGTTCTGTTCCAAACGGTGGCAATTCCTCCTTGGGCATATTTGGTATTGCTTTCATTCTTTTCGCTTTTCGTGATAATAGTAACTGAGGCATCTTTAAAGTGATTTGCCACTTTTAAAGCAAAACTCAACCCTGCGATTCCCGAACCTATGATTAGAAAATCGGAGTTGTATGTTTTTTTTTCCGCATTCATTGGATTTTATTATTATTTTGAAAGTTCAAGCATTCGTTCAATAGAAACCAATGCTTTTTTGCTTAATGCTGCTTCAACTTTAACTTCTGGCAATTCATATTTTAGGCATAAATATAATTTTTGCATCGTATTCATTTTCATGAACATACATTCACTGCAATTACAATTGTCATCGTCAACGGGCGCAGGAATTAAAATTTTATCAGGAGAATCTTGTTGCATTTTGTGTAGAATACCCACTTCTGTTGCCACAATAAATTTTTTCGCTTTGCTTGTTTTTACATAGTTTAACAATCCTGAAGTTGAGCCAACATATTTGGCAACTTTTAACAAGTGCGCTTTAGACTCAGGGTGTGCAATAATTTCAGCATCTGGATTTTCAGCATATAATTTCAATATTTTATCTATTGAAAAGGCTTCGTGAACCATACATGCGCCATCCCAAAGCACCATATCACGACCAGTTTTTTTAATTAGCCAGTCACCTAGATTACGGTCTGGTGCAAAAATAATAGGTTGTTCTTTTGGTATGGAATTGATGATTTTTTCTGCATTTGAAGAAGTGCAAACAATATCGGTCATCGATTTTATTTCTGCGGAAGTGTTTACGTAAGAAACCACCAAATGATTGGAATGCAGTTTTTTAAATGCGGCAAAATCGGCTGGCGGACAAGAATCAGCCAGTGAGCAGCCCGCTTTTAAATCGGGTAATAAAACTTTTTTGGACGGATTTAAAATTTTTGCGGTCTCTGCCATAAAATGAACGCCGGCAAAAACAATAATATCTGCATCGGTTTTAGCGGCTTGTTGTGCCAAAGCCAAACTGTCGCCCACAAAATCTGCAATGTCTTGTATGGCATCTTCTTGGTAATAATGCGCAAGAATAACGGCATTTTTTTCTTTCCTAAGTCGGTTTATTTCTTTTACATAATCAATATTTGGGGTTTTAATATCTAAAAACCCTTTTTCCTGTAGCTCATTTGTAGCCTTTTCTAAAGTAGTCATATTCTATTTTTTGCTGGATTAAGACCAATTAATATGCCAAACAATCGGATAATAAATCCAGTTGTTTTTTATAATTTCCAAGCGATAAATGTATTCTTTTTGGCAAAGTTATCCTAATCGGATTTATTTTACTTTATAAGTCCAGCCAAATTTATCTTCTGCTTTTTTGCGTTGAATATCTGTAATACCCTTTTTTATGATTGCCGCAAAACTGTTTTCCACTTTTGGCAAATCGAAGTTTTCTCCTTTGTTTGAAAAAGCATTAATAACACTTACTACCGCAGCAGTTCCCGCGCCAAACATTTCCAACAACTCGCCTTTACGAGCTGCTTCCACAATTTCGGTAACTTTTACTGGCCTAACTTCGACTTTAATTCCTTTGTCTTCACAAAATTGAATAATGCTTTTTCGTGTTACGCCATCTAAAATACGATCGCTCACGGGCGCAGTCAATAAAGTGTCATTTACCCTAAAAAAAACATTCATTACGCCAGCTTCTTCCAACAATTCGTGGGTACAAGAATCTGTCCAAACCACTTGTTGAAAACCTTGCTGATTTGCCAATTTGGTCGGATAAAAAGAGCCTGCATAGTTTCCTGCCGCTTTTGCTGCGCCAACGCCGCCGTTGGCAGCTCTGCTATATTTATCGGCAAAAACCACTTTAACTTCCCCTGAATAATAAGATTGAACAGGCGAGCAAATAATCATAAATTTATATTGGTTGGAAGTTGAAGCCGACACGCAACATTCAGTGGCGATGATAAAAGGTCGAATATAAAGTGCGTTATCCTGCCCTTTTTTTACCCAATCTTTATCCAATTTCAACAATTCATTTAAACCTTCAAAAAATAAATCTTTTGGGAAAGCGGGCATATCCAATCTTTCAGCCGATTTATTGATTCTTTCCTGATTTTGGTCGGGTCTAAATAACCAAATAGCATCATTGTCATCTTTATAAGCTTTCATGCCTTCAAAAATAGCTTGTCCGTAATGAAAAACTTTTGCGGAAGGATCTAAAGTTAAAGGGTGATAAGGCACAATTTGAGGTGTTTGCCATTTTCCATTTTCGTAATCGCATTCAAACATGTGGTCAGTAAAAATCTTTCCAAATGTTAAATTGTTAAAATCAACTTCTGATATTTTTGATTTTGCTGTTTTTTCAATATGTAAAGCCATAATATGTCTATATTTATTTAAGCAAATTTACTATAATTTTTTAATTCACAGTTTTATTTCTTCTGAAGGTTACTGCCTTATTTTTAATATATTTGAACGATAATATTCATTTAAGCAATATGAATAAAATAAAATTACATTTTTGATATTAATATGATGATTTGTGTTATTTTTTTATAAAAATGGAGTGATCTAAAATGATATAATTTTACTGAAAAACAAGCTGTTAAAGCCAATTTTTTGAATAAATAAAATATTTTTAATTTTAAAAATTTTGGAAAGAAAAATAATAATTACCGCCGATGGTTCAACAACCATTCATATTCCAGAATGGGATGAACAATACCATTCCAAATACGGTGCCATACAAGAAGCAAAACACGTTTTTATTAAAAATGGCTTATCGCTTTTTTCCGATCAGAAAATAAGTATTTTGGAAATAGGTTTCGGAACTGGACTTAATTGTTTCATCACTTTTTTAGAAGCAAAAAAATTGAATTTATCTATTGATTATGTTGGGGTTGAGGCGTATCCTTTAGTGGCGGATGAGGTTGAAAAAATGAATTATGTAGATCAATTAAATGCAAATGAGTTTTCAAATGTTTTTAACCAAATGCACCAACAGGAATGGGAAATAAAAGAGGAAATTTTACTGGGGTTTTCTCTCACAAAGCGCAAACAGTTTTTTAATGAAATTAACGACGAAAACAAATTCAATCTCATTTATTTTGATGCTTTTGGCGCAAGTGTTCAACCTGGATTGTGGACAGAAGAAATATTTGAAAAAATGTACAAAGCCTTAAAATTAGATGGTGTTTTAGTAACTTACAGCGCAAAAGGAAGTGTTAGAAGAGCCATGTTGGCAGTCGGATTTTTAGTCGAAAAATTGCCTGGACCGCCTGGAAAAAGAGAAATGTTACGGGGAACAAAAGCCCCCTAACCCCCGAAGGGAGGACTGAGCGTTAAGAAAACAGCTGGTGGCTGTTTTTAGCGATAGGGCCAGCTGGCGCGAGGGCGCGTTAAGAAAACAGCCGGTATTCATTTTTAGTGCGACATAGCGGTAGCTATGGGCGAGATGGCGAATGGATAACAACTGGTATATTGGGCTTTAATAAAGTTAAAATTCAAAATATTCCCCTCTCGAGAAGCCTGTCTCGCTTTTCCTGCGGGAGGGTTAGGGGTGTGTAAAAAATATATAAGAAGGAATTTGAAAATAAGAAAAACCGGTCAACACTAATCAGGGAAGTGCAATGTTGAAATACAAGAGTTTTTATTATCTTCTCTCTTTGCTTTAATCTAAATATTTAAATAATGGAACACAGATTTAAAAAAAGAAAAAAACCGAATTACAAACGAGGCGTAGTTTTGGTAATTTTATTGTTGATTATTATTTATTTATGGTTTAATGCCGAAAGTATTATAAATGCATTTTTTAGCTTATAATCATATAATAAGCTCAATTTAGATAGCTTTTTGATTGTTATTTTCTAAAACTTCTACCTTTCCATTCGTAGTTTTTAAAGGTGGATAAACATCCAATGAAAATAATAAAAAAGGGATACAATAAACTTACGGAAAAATAATATTTTAAAGATTTTGTGTTTTTTAAGAAAACGGAAGTCTGTGCAATTAGTATAAAATCGACAACGATTTTTGTTCCAAAAACAAGTATAAAAAAGCTCCAAAATTTTGGAAATAGCAAGGATAAAATTCCTAAAACAAGCACCATTATATTTTCTAAAAACACGATAATTCCAACAGATTTTGCAAACATATTTTTATAAGAAGCTGATTTGGAAGCCCAACGAATCTGCTGATTTATAAATAGTTTCCAAGTATTTTCTGATTTCGTTTCCACAATTGCTTCCTCCGATTTTAAAAATTTCACTTTATTAGGAGCGGCTTTCAGCATTTTTTCCATCAAAAAAATATCATCGCCACTCGCAATATTTTCGTTTCCTTCAAAACCGTTAAACTCTAAAAAAGTTTTCTTACAATAACACAAATTGGCACCATTGCACATAATAGGTTTTTTAATTCCAAATCCACCCAAAGTACTTCCTATTAAACTTGTAAAATTCAGATTTTGAAAATGGAACAGAAATGAATTTTGCGGGCTGAATTTTATGGGAGCACTGATAAATAATGGTTGCTCTTCTTCAATACATCGATTGAACAATTTAAGCCACGATTTTGGAACCACACAATCTGCATCCGTGGTAACAATCCATTCAAAATTGGACAGATTTATGGCAGTGTTTATGGCATCTTTTTTAGGCGAATTTGTTTTTCGGGTATTTTGTATTAGGCACAAATTTAATAATGGATTTTGCTTTCTGAATTCTTCAATAAGAGGACTGAAAGAATCGTTAGATTCATCGTTTACCAACAAAATTTCAAACAATTCCAAAGGATAATTCAGTTTCAAGAGCGATTTCAATAAATTGGGTAAATTGTGCGCTTCATTTCTGAATGGAATTACAATTGAAAATTTGTTTTTAGGTATCATATTTTTATTTTCTATCGAAGCAATTTTTTTAAAGCCAATGATAAAAGCAATAATCAACGCCAAATAAATGATTGAAATAAGAATTGATAGGTAAATCATTTTTCGGCAACCGTTTTAAAGTTCAACACAAATAAACTTCCTAAAACTGCAGGAATGGCGAAATTTAACAGCCACATAAAAGTAGTTATGGACACAATTGTTAAGGGATTTACGTTAATAAAACTAAAAATAAATACCGCAACAGAGCCTTTAATTACCCAATCGAAAATGGTCAAACTAGGAATAATAGAAGCAATAAAATACGTGCAATAAATCATGTTTATGAGCGTAAAATAATCGGCTTCAACATTAAAAAGTCTTAAAAAAAAATAAAACTGATGTGAAAAAACCAGATAACGAAACAAGGAATAAACAAGGGTTTTTATCAAGATTTCCGAAGGTAATTGTTTTGAATATCTTAAAATTTTAACTTTTAAGTCAGTTATTTTATTTAGAACTCCGAAATTGTTTCCTATTAAAAACAACAACAATAAAAGATTTAAAAAAAGTAAGAATTTAGCGGTGTTAAAAGTAAATAAACCAATTTCAAAATGGGAACTCAAAAAAAACATTCCAACAATTCCAAAAAACACGGTTACGGATAACTGACCTAAATTTCCTGCCAGATTTAAAACCATGATTTTTTTTCGCAAGTTTTTTTCAAAATATAGTGCTTTTGCGCCGTATTCTCCAATTCTGTTAGGTGTTATAATAGATGCAGTTAAGGAAGCCAAACACTGTTCATAAGCTTCAAAAAAGTTTATTTTTTTTTCATGCGAAGCCAATGTTTTCCACTTAAATATTTCTAAAATCCAATTAACATCAGTAAATAAAAGCAACAGTAAAAGCAGCCAAACGTTTTTAGAAAAAAGGAATAAAACTTGTTGTTTTAGTTGTGAAACTGACAAAAGTTCATTGTTGGCTAACTGCCGAAATATAAAATAAAACGCGCCAAAAACAACCGCTAATTTTAGCGGCCAAAAAATGAAGCGTTTATATTTGCGTAAGATATTGTACATTTGGTTTTACAAATAAACAACTAATTGAGCACAGAAAAAATCATATTGGGAATTGATCCAGGAACTACTATTATGGGTTTTGGGTTGATAAAAATTATCAATAAAAATATGGAATTAATTCGGATGGATGAATTGATGCTCAAAAAATATGACGACCATTATTTAAAACTTAAACTCATTTTTGAACACACCATTCAACTCATTGACGCTTATCACCCAGATGAAATTGCAATTGAAGCACCCTTTTTTGGAAAAAATGTTCAATCGATGCTAAAATTGGGTCGTGCACAAGGCGTTGCAATGGCGGCGGGTTTGTCCAGAGAAATCCCAATAACTGAATATTCGCCTAAAAAAATAAAAATGGCTATTACCGGAAATGGAAATGCGAGTAAAGAACAAGTGGCTAAAATGTTGCAAAGTTTACTTAAAATAAAAGAATTGCCTACGAATCTTGATTCTACAGACGGATTGGCAGCAGCCGTTTGTCATTTTTACAATTTTGGAAAAATAACTTTAGATAAAAATTATTCAGGCTGGAATGCTTTCGTAAAACAAAACGGAAATCGAATTAAATAGCTTTTAAATAACCACATCACATTCGTAAGTTTCACATTTTTTTTCGATTACCAATTTTCGGTGTTCATGAAAAAGTTGGTGTTCTTTGGAAGCTTCCAACTTATCCTTGTCCGCTTTAGAATTCCAGTATTCAACCAAAAAATACTTATTTTCTTCGATTCTGTCTTTAAAAATATGAAAATGATCTAAACCTGCGGGTTTTGCATTTGTCAATTCCTCGAATTTTTGAAGTTCAACAAAAGTGATTCCTTCTCCGTCTTTTACCTTAAATGAAACTATATATGCATACATAAGTAGTAGGTTTTCTCAAATTTACGATTCCAATTTCAGAAATGAGGTAACAAAAATCACTTTTTACTGTTTTTATAAAATCCGTACATTTATAAAATAATTAAACATTGTTTTGGCAGGAATTTATTTACACATACCGTTTTGTAAGCAAGCGTGTTATTATTGCGATTTTCACTTCTCTACTTCATTAAAAAGAAAAGAGGAAATGCTGGTAGCACTTAAACGGGAATTGGTTTTAAGAAAAGACGAACTCAATACGGAGCCAATTGAAACCATTTATTTTGGCGGAGGAACACCGTCTTTATTGACCATTGATGAATTGAGAATGTTGATTGATACAGTTTATGAAAATTATGAAGTGGTTAAAGATGCCGAAATTACTTTGGAAGCGAATCCAGATGATTTAACTTCAAAAAAAATTAAGGAACTTGCAAAACTTCCAATAAACCGATTAAGTATTGGAATTCAATCTTTTTTTGATGACGATTTAAAATTTATGAATCGCGCACATTCTGCGGAAGAATCAAAAAAATGTTTAACCGAAGCCACCAGACATTTCGACAATATTACCATCGATTTAATTTACGGAGTGCCCAATATGAACAATAAAAAATGGCTTTCTAATTTGAAGCAGGCATTCGATTTTAACATTCCGCATATTTCTGCTTATGCCTTGACCGTGGAAGAAAAAACAGTGTTATATAAGCTGATTGAAAAAGGTAAAGTTCCTCCCGTTGATGAAAATTTGGCCTTGGAACATTACAATATGTTGGTTGAAGAAACCGAAAAAAGAGATTATATAAACTATGAAATTTCAAATTTTGGCAAACTTGCTTATTTTTCAAGACATAATATTTCTTATTGGCTGGGCTACAATTATTTGGGAATTGGTCCTTCGGCACACTCTTTTACTGGTTTTGAAAGAAGCTGGAATGTTTCAAACAACACAAAATATATCAAGGCTTTGCTTGCCGATGAATTGCCTTCGGAAAAAGAGCAACTTACGGAAATAAACAGGTATAATGAATATATTATGACAGGTTTACGCACAATTTGGGGCGTTTCTTTTCAAAAAATAGAAAAGGAATTTGGAGCGATGTATTTAGAGGAATTAAAAAAAGGTGCGGAACGCTATATAAAATCGGGTTTATTGGAACTTGAGCCACGTTCGTTTTCGGGCGATATTTTGGTTACCACCAAAAAAGGCAAATTTTTAGCAGATGGAATCGCTTCAGATTTATTTAAAATAACTTCCTGATTTATATGTAATTATAGTTACACAATATTACCTGTTATCGTAATAACTTTGCCGAAAATTAAATAGTTAATTATGGAAATACAAATAAAATTTGATGAAAACGGCAGTATTGTTCCATTTATGAATGGCGCAAAAATTACCATGAATGAATCTCCTTTTTTAATATTTTTGGCAACTGCGGGAATGTGTTCGGCAGTATTTGTAAAATCGTTTATGCAACAAAGAGGATTGCCAATTCACGAAGTTGGCATCACACAAAAAATGAATTATAACCGAATGACCAATATGGTAAGCGATATTGATATTGTGGTAGATTTACCTGCTAATTTCCCTGAAAAATATGTGGGAGCCATTAAAAATGTGGTTGCACAATGTCCGGTTAAACGTCATTTAGCCGAACCTCCAACATTTAATGTAATTGCGAATTTAAATACGGTATTGGAGAAATAATCTCAATTAAATTGATAAAAAAGCAGCTTTTAAGAGCTGCTTTTTTTATGCGTAAAACAGAAAATATTTTAGTAATTTTAGGGTTTTAAGAACTGTTAATGTTTAAAATATCAAATAATTAGGAATGAATATTGAAGAATTTAGGGAGTATTGTCTCTCGAAAAATCATGTTGCCGAAAGTTTTCCTTTTGATGAAGAAACCCTGGTTTTTAAAGTGGCAGGAAAAATGTTTGCTTTAGCAGGCTTAGAACATCATCCATCAACTGTAAGCTTAAAATGCGATCCCGAAAAAGCCATAGAATTGCGCGAGGAACATGACGAAATTTCTCCAGGCTATCACATGAACAAAATGCACTGGAATACGGTAACTATTGAGGGCGGTTTATCTAATAAATTAATCAGGGAATTAACGGATGATTCATACAATTTAGTGATTAAAGGAATGTCGAAAAAGCAGCAAAAAGAATTTGGGTTTGAAAGTTGAAAGTACAAAGTTTAAAGCCCAAAGGAAAACAATATTCCCCTCTTGAGAGGGGTTAGGGGTGTGTTTTTCCCATTGCTGGCATGAGCGTCACGCTCGTGCTTTGAAAACAATATTCCCCTCTTGAGAGGGGTTAGGGGTGTGTTTTTCCCATTGTTGACACGAACTTCACGCTCGTGCTTTGAAAACAATATTCCCCTCTTGAGAGGGGTTAGGGGTGTGTTTTTCCCATTACTGGCATGAGCGTCACGCTCGTGCTTTGAAAACAATATTCCCCTCTTGAGAGGGGTTAGGGGTGTGTTTTTCCCATTGCTGGCATGAGCGTCACGCTCGTGCTTTGAAAATAATATTCCCCTCTTGAGAGGGGTTAGGGGTGTGTTTTCCTCATTGCTGGCATGAGCGTCACGCTCGTGCTTTGAAAATAATATTCCCCTCTTGAGAGGGGTTAGGGGTGTGTTTTTCCCATTGCTGGCGCGAGCGTCACGCTCGTGCTTTGAAAACAATATTCCCCTCTTGAGAGGGGTTAGGGGTGTGTTTTTCCCATTACTGGCGCGAGCTTCACGCTCGTGCTTTGAAAATAATATTCCCCTCTTGAGAGGGGTTAGGGGTGTGTTTTTCCCATTGCTGGCGCGAGCTTCACGCTCGTGCTTTTGTTAACTGTTAAAGTGAGATTTACGGAGTCACGAGCTGACGAAGCAATGACAGATATTCCCTTAACTTAATGACATTGTCCTTCGGGGGCTAGGGGGCAAACTGTTTCCTTCTATAATCAGAAGGCGTTATACCTTTTATAGCTTTAAATTTCCGATTAAAATTCGCCAGATTGTTAAATCCAGACTTATAGGAAATTTCTGTAATGTTTAAATCGTTGTTTTTTGTCAGCAATCTACAGGCATTTCCTATTCTAATATCAATTAAAAAATTCACAAAAGTTTTGTTGGTTCGCTGTTTAAAATACCTGCAAAATGCATTGGGTGTCATATTCGCAATATCGGCAACATTGTCTAAATTAACTTCTCTGTGAAAATTATTCATGGTGTATTGAAAAATATCACTCATTCGTTTTCCTTCATCACCATCATATTTTTTTAAATTTATTAGTGACGACAGTGTTTGTTTTTCAGCCTCGGTAATTAAAGACATAATCGATAAAAAAGAAGTGAATTGTTTGTATTTTGAATAGGTATCAATTTTTGTCAGTAACAAAGAAAGTTCTGGTTTGTTGGAAAGTACTTCAAAACCTAAAACAGCATCATAAAAAAAAGTGTTAAAATGTTCAAATTCTGGCAAATTAAAAAAATGTTCACCGTAGGAATTTTTTGAAAAAAACAAGGATATCATCTCAGTTTTTTGCTCAAAGGCAGCATCTCTTTTAAAAACATGTGGTAAGTTTTCGCCTATTACAAAAATGTCATTTTTTTTATATTCCCCAACACAATCACCAATAATATAAGTGCCTTCACCTTCTATAAAAATGCTTATTTGAATTTCTAAATGTTGGTGTAATTTTTCATAAAATGACTCTTCATCATATTTCTGAATGTATAAAGTTACATTTTCAGGTTTCGGAATTTTAAATGGCAATACCTTCATTTCAGTTAAATATACGTCGAAATTAATCTTTTTTTTTGATTTAATAACTAATAGAAGGTAAAATACTATTATGAATTGATAAAAAAAGCGGATATCATAGCTTAGAAAGTATAAATTGGCAAAAGCTGAAAAAATAAAAAAAGCCATCGCCATTTATAGTATTTTTTTACCTTTGTTGGAGTTGGATATAAACACTAAATTGGTACAAAATATCAAATTGGCTGAAGTGGCAACTGGTATTGGTACAGAAAATGTTCGTGAACCTCGTTTGCTATTAATAGGTAAAGAAAGGGAAAATGTGTTGGCAATTATTGAATCAAATTTAAAAATTAGACCAACGTTACCAGACTATAAAAATTTATAGGCATTTAACTTGGGTGTTCCCCCCGCCGAAAAGGCGGGGGTCGCGCTATCCGTTAAATCTTTTTTTGGTAATTTCCGCTTTGCTCAATTACCAAAAAAAGGATATCACTGCTATCGCTAACACAAAATAATTATTAATTATATTTGACTGATTAATAGTTATTTAAAAATCTTAATTATACCTCCTTCTATTAAGAAACTGATAGATTAAAAAAATAACAAAAATGATTACAGGAAAAAATTACATAGGAAATCTACTTACATCAACAGGGAGAGTGAAATTCAAAACATTCAATCCGCAGGAAAATAAGGAAAATAATGTCGTTTTTTCTGAAGCTTCTGAAGCGGAAATTGAAATGGCAGTTGAATTGGCTGCGTCAGCTTTTAAAGTATTTCGAAGTATTTCGGGAATTAAAAAAAGTGAATTCTTAAACCAAATTGCCAACGAAATTGAGGCTTTGGGCGATGAGCTGATTAAAATCTATTGCTTAGAATCTGGTTTGCCAGAAAGCAGGGCAATTGGGGAAAGAGGAAGGACTATTTTTCAATTAAGATCGTTTGCCAATTTGGTAAAAGAAGGCTCTTGGATTGAAGCAACCATTGATACTGCCGATTTAAGCAGACAGCCAATTCCAAAAGTTGACATTCGCAAAATGTCAATTCCAATCGGTCCAATTGTAGTTTTTGGCGCAAGTAACTTTCCCTTAGCTTATTCTACTGCTGGCGGAGATACGGCTGCAGCATTCGCTGCGGGTTGTCCCGTCATTGTAAAATCGCATCCAATGCACGCAGGAACAGGCGAATTGGTAGCGTCGGCAATTATAAAAGCAGCCGAAAAAACTGAAATGCCAAACGGTGTATTTTCAAATTTAAATAGCAGCGGTATTGAAGTAGGTGTTAAATTGGTTAAACATCCGCAGGTAAAAGCGGTGGGTTTTACCGGAAGTGTTGGAGGCGGAAGGGCATTATACAATTTGGCTTCACAGCGCCCCGAACCCATTCCTGTTTTTGCTGAAATGGGAAGTGTAAATCCAGTGATCATTTTACCAGAAGCTGCTAAAATTAGGGGAAATGAATGGGCAAAAACTTATGCGGGTTCAATTACATTAGGATCGGGACAGTTTTGCACAAATCCCGGCTTAATTTTAGGAATAAAAGGAGCCGATTTAACAAATTTCATTAAAATATTATCGGAAGAAATTGTAAAAATTGAACCTACTTGTATGTTGCACCCAAACATTATTGGTGCTTATGAAAGTAAAAAGGCTAAAATGCAGGAACAGAAAGGTTTGCAAACTTCGGCAAGTTTTTCTGATGAAATCGCTATTAATTATGGACGGCAGGCAATAACTACTGTTGAAGGTGTTACCATTTTAAAAAACACAGCGTTGCATCATGAAGTTTTTGGACCATTTTCTATGGTAGTTCAGTGTAAAAATGTGCAGCAATTAGAAGAAATAATCGCTAATTTAGAAGGACAATTAACAGGCACTATTTTAGCTGAGAATGCCGAGCTTGAAAATTATGAAAATATTGTTAACACACTTCAAAATAGGGTTGGACGCATTATTTTTAACGGAGTACCAACAGGTGTAGAGGTTTGTGCAGCAATGGTTCACGGCGGCCCTTATCCAGCGTCAACCGACAGCCGATTTACGGCAGTGGGAATAAATTCCATAAAACGTTGGGTACGCCCGTTTAGTTTTCAAAACTGGCCAAATGAATTATTGCCAGATGAGTTAAAGAATGAAAATCCGCTTGGAATTTCTAGAATTGTTGATGGTAAAAGAACGACTCATAAACTATAAAAATTCACCATTAATCATTCCTTTAAGTATCAAAATTTGTTATGCTCGTTTCAACTATTGAAAATCCGGATTTAAATGTTCGCATTACGGGAAAAGAAAAAGTATGGCATGGATTTAGACCTTGCACACCTACTGGATTACCAATTATTGAGAAATCTCAAAAAATTCAGAATTTAACCATCGCAACTGGTCATGCGATGATGGGTTTGAGTTTGGCGCCGGCTTCTGGTAAATTGGTAAGTGAATTGATTTTGGATAAGAAACCATCTGTAAACCTTAATGAATTTAGGAGTTGTTAATGTTTTTGGTTACTTTTGAAGTATGAATTTTATCGAAATTTTAATAAAACTCAGAAGAATTGTGCGTTCCATAAATTTGGAGAGCAAACGGGTGGATAAGGAATTGGGCGTTAGTATTCCGCAATTGTTGTGCCTGCAATTTTTGGCGGAACAGGAGGATTATGAAACAAATGCTTCAAAATTAAAAAGCTTTTTAAATTTAAATGCCAGCACCATTACTGGGATTATATCAAGGTTGGAGAAAAAAAACTTGGTCGTAAAACTCCCTAAATCAACAGACAAGCGAATTACTTTAATTTCTTTAACAGCTAAAGGAATAACACTTATACAAAATGCCCCAGTTACTTTTCAACAAAAATTAAGTGAAAAGTTGCAAGCACTTCCGCCAGAAAAATTGGAAACAATTATAACTGGAATTGATTTGTTGGCAGAACTTATGGAAGTTGATGAAATTGATGCCTCTCCTATTATTACTTCAGAAGAATTTATATAGCGTTTTTAAATATTATTTTTGTATAAGTAGTTTTAGCAGAAATTATGAATATTGCGCATTTTTTATTCAAAATAACAACTATTATTTGAATTAAAATCATATTTAATCCTTACTTGTTGAATTATTATTTTTAATTTAAATAGTTTCTACAGAAACTATTTTGTATTTTTGCATCATAATTATTAAAATTAAACAAGAAATATGCTCATAATAAAAGTACAGGACGGCGAAAATATTGACAGAGCGCTTAAAAGATACAAACAAAAAACTAGAAGAACAAAACTGATAAATAAACTAAGAGATCAAAAACAATTTATTAAAAAATCGGTTAAAAACAGAAGGAAAATAGGAAAAGCTATTTACGTACAGAATTTAAGAGTTCAAGAAGAAAACTAGATATGGAGACTTTTAAAATTTACAATAAAAACACAATACCTTCAGCTGAAGAAAAGCAGACAGCCATTTCATTTTTATTTCAACATTTACAGGAATACGGCGATAAAAAGGATGATATTGGCAAATGTTTCGATTTCGCGATTAAAGATTCTGAAGAAGGACTTGGCGGATTTGTATTAATTCTTCTTGAAAATGATGAAATTAAAGGTGTTACCATTGTTAACAAAACTGGAATGGCTGGATATATTCCAGAAAACATCCTTGTTTATATTGCCGTTCATGAAAATGCACGTGGTAAAGGTTACGGTAAAAAATTAATGAACAAAGCTATTGAGTTGGCTGATGGAGATATTGCATTGCACGTAGAGCCAAACAATCCTGCAAAATTTTTATATGAAAAATTGGGTTTTGAAAATAAATATTTAGAAATGCGCCTTAAAAAATAACAATAAGTGCTATGGCTTGCTTAGACAGTGTTGTTTTTGTTATTTATATGGCCGACGTTTTGGGGATTGGATTTTATTTTTTTAAAAAAAATGAAACCGTCAAGGATTACTACATTGGCGGTGGCGAAATGAACAGTTTGCATGTGGGTTTATCTGTTGTTGCAACAGATGTTGGAGGCGG
>JAQVGD010000053.1 GCA_028696945.1 Lutibacter sp. | reverse complement strand
AGAAAGCAGTTCAACAATATCTCGAAAACAAGGAACAGGAGTATTTCCATTCTCAAATTCTTAAAAATGACACACTATAACATAGACATGCGGATTTTAGGAGCTATCGGGACGTAATTCCATTTGCGTTAGGGATAGCAGCGATATCCTTTTTTGAAAAGAAATGGAAAAAAAGATTTAGCGAATAGCCCGACCCCCGCCTTTTCGGCGGGGGAAACGCCCACCAAAAAGGCAGGTAGGTTCATAATATTATTTAAATTTGGTCTTTAATAATTATCGCGCAGCAATTCGAGAATTGATTGCATGTTGCTTTTAACCTCAACAGTGGGTTTTGTGAAATGATTATTCATAAAACTAAAAATTAATGTTTTTCCCGAATTTGTAATTAAATAGCCACTTAATGAATAATTATTGCCAAGTGTGCCCGATTTCGCATAAATATAAGGTTTAGGGTTGCTGGCATACCATTTTTTTAGCGTTCCAAATTCTCCGCCTACAGGAAATAAATTAAACAATCGGGTTCTTGGTACGTTGGTGTATAATTTTGTGAGTACCTGCACAAAAGAAGTGGGTGTAAATAAATTATACCTGCTTAAACCAGATCCGTCAACCCAGCGTGGCTTTTGTTTTAAATCCTTTAGATGATTTTCAAGAATAAGATTTCTTATTTTACTTGTGCTCAAGGTGTCAGAAAGAGTGGAAGACGACAGTATCAGTATTTGTTCGGCTAAGAAATTATCGCTTTCGTGCATCATTCGCTTGTATAGGGAATCAGACGGAATGCTATAGGCGATAAAGTTCATTTTTTGGGGAGAATGATGTGTGATAAATACTTTTCCGGGGAGTATGGCATTCCATAGTTCGGCAATCAACAGGGAGTCAATTACCATTGGAATTTCAACAGCTTTATCGTTTTTCAGATTGTAATAAAAATGATTTGTATTGAAATTTCTGTTATGGCGTATTTCAGAATATTGTATCTGTTTTTCCAATACTTTTGGAATGCTTTGCAGGGTAGGTTTATTGTTAATAGTCACCACATTTCCATACATAGGAAAACTGCTACGTTCCGGACTAAAATAAGTGTCGTAGTCTTCCCAAGCCCATCCTGGACCATATTTTTCATCAGACAAATTACCGAGGATTAAATTTACCTTTTTAAAATTTTGCGCCATTTTTAGTGCTGTACTGTCTTGAAAAAACGGATGTAAAAATGTGGGATCTCCTGTTCCCAGAAGGGTAATAGTATCTTTATCTATATTATATTTAAAAGCGGGTATTTTTTCAGGCAATAGTTGCAGTGCCGTATATAATGTAAATATTTTAGTGTTACTGGCTGGGGTAAAGTATTTAATGGCATTGTAATTAATAATAGTATCATTTGATGTGGGGTCATATACAAGCAGACCGGTAAATTGGCTGTCGTAAAAATCAGCCTCAAGATGTTTGGTTATTTTTTTAGTTACTTGTGCCGATTTACATCCAAAAAAAAGCAATATTGAAGCTAAAAAAAAGAATGTTAGTTTTGACATGACCTTTAGAATTTTGAAGTGATTTTAAGTAAATTTAAAGATATTAAACAGCCGTAACATATAAGGAAAATACGACATGATAAGTAATTGATTAACATCGAAATAGTTTTTTATCATTTTTCTATATTCATTCATCTGGTTAATAGCATAAATGTTTTCATTAATTTAAGATGGTAGCCATAGTTGGGAAATGAAATACTAACTAATTGTAAAGCCTAATATTAAATAGAAAATTATCGCAATTAGTCCACCAATCAAAGCATAAGGCAGTTGTGTTTTAACATGGTCAATATGGTCGCTTGCAGATGCCATTGAAGAAATTATGGTTGTATCGGATATTGGAGAGCAATGATCGCCAAAAACCCCGCCGCCCAAAGTTGCTGCAATAACAAGTGTTGTGCTAACTTCATGGATGTTGGACATAGGGATGGAAATTGCCAACATAATGGCAAAAGTACCCCATGAGGTTCCTGTTGAAAATGCAATGAAGGAACTAACTACAAATACAATTGCAGGCAAAAATTCAGGGGAAAGCCATTCTTTTGACCAATTGGCAACAAAATACCCAGTGCCCAATTGATTACACGCATCACTAATGGCAAACGCTAACAACATCAATAAGGCCAAGGGCATTAATTCACTAATTCCCTTTAAAACCAAATCAATCATTTCTTTTATTTTCATAATTCCTTGTGCCCGATATAAAATCATTGCGACAAATATGGAGGTGGTTACAGCGTATAAAACTGAGGATGAGCCAGACCCTTTTCCTATTGCTTGCGATAAATGATCTGAAAAAGAGCTATATTTTTCAACGTTATTCCAGCCGGTATATGCTAAATTTATGGGCATCATTAACACCATAGTTAACAATGGAATTACCATATTATATGCCTTTGGCTTAACACCTTCCTTTGGTTTATAGGAAGTTATTGTTTCAGAAATCATTGGCTTAGCATTATCGTTTAAAAGTTTTCCTGTTTCTTTTGTTCTTTTTTCAGCCTTAGCCATAGGGTCGATATCTTTTTTAGTCAGGATTACAACAAATACGATTATAATGGCTATGAAAGGATAAAAGTTATATTTAATGGAAGACAATAACATTGAAAAAGGATTGTCAATACCTTGTGTAAGTAACAAACCCATAATAAAGGCTCCCCAAGCATTAAATGGTATGATAATAGACGACGGCGCGGAGCTTGAGTCGGCAATATAGGCTAATTTTTCTCTCGGAATTTTTAGCTTGTCAAAAACAGGTCTGTATAGGGTACCAACAGTCAACGAACTGATACTTGTTTCCACAAAAAGAATAATACCTGTAATTAATGCTAAAATTTGTACAATTACCCTACTATAACCGCTTTGTTTTTTTTCAAAATATTCAATGAGGACATTAATTTTGTTTATAAAACCTTCTACTCCTCCAGAATATTGGATAAATAATAAAAGAGCCCCAACTAAGGCACTAAACATGATGGTTCTGGTATTTCCTTCCGACTTAAATACATCAACCATGCCTTCAATTGCTGCTATACTGCCTTTAAGAAAATTCCAATCGTTCATAATTACCCATGAAAACCAAATTCCAAAGAGCAATGCTATATATACTTGCTTTGTTCTTAGAGCAAGAATGATTGCAATAATTGGCGGTAAAATTGATAAAAATCCATAATCATCCATATTTGTTAAATTTAGAAATGGTCAGTCAGTATTTTATTGAATGTGGTAAATATACTAAAACTAACTAAATTTTGTATTTAGACAGTATTCCGTTTTTTGCGGGTTTAGTAAAACCCCAATGCAATATAATCGCACTTACATAAACAAAATCGCATAAATTTGCGTTTTTATAAGTGTTTTATTGTAACTTTACACTTTACTATATAAAAATTAAATAATAATGAAAGAAAAACCATTTACAAATTCTAAAAGCATAAATTATGAAGAGGCTGGCAAATTTGAAGAAACAAGATTTGAAAAAATACATAATGTCATTTTTTCAACAGCAGATGAAGGATCTGTTAAAGTTGCGGAAGAAATAGCAGATTTAATTATTGATAAGCAACAGAAAGGGGAAATGTGTGTACTTGGTTTGGCAACAGGTTCCTCACCAATAAAAGTTTATGAAGAGTTGGTAAGAATGCACCAGGAAGAAGATTTGAGTTTTTCAAATGTAATTACATTTAATTTAGATGAATATTACCCAATGACTAAAGACAATATTCAAAGTTATTATTATTTTATGCATGAACATTTGTTTAATCATATTGATATATTGCCAGAGAATATTCATGTGCCAAATGGGATGGTTACAAGTGATGAACTGCGCCAATATTGTATAGGTTATGAGGAGATGATCAAAAATAGTGGCGGAATTGATTTGCAGCTATTGGGAATTGGAAGAACTGGTCATATTGGTTTTAATGAACCTGGTTCACACTTTAATTCCGAAACCAGAAGCATTACCCTAGATTATATTACAAGAGTAGATGCTGCACCTGCATTTTTAGGGCTTGACAATGTCCCTAAAAAAACCATAACAATGGGAATAAGGACGGTTAGAAAAGCCAAAAGAATCATATTATTGGCTTGGGGACACAATAAAGCCTCAATAATTAAAAACACTATTGAAGGGGATGTTTCATCAAAAGTACCAGCAACCTATTTACAACACCATCAGAACACTACATTTATATTGGATAGTGAAGCTGCATCAGAATTGACAAGAATAAACACACCTTGGCTGGTTGGATCTTGTTTGTGGGATGAAAAATTAATCAGTAAAGCATTTATATGGCTATGTCAATTGACAGGTAAATCAATTTTAAAGCTTATTGATGAGGATTATAATGAAAATGGCATGTCAAGTTTATTGGCACAGGAAGGTTCATCATACGATTTAAATATTAGGATGTTTAATAAAGTGCAGCATACCATAACTGGCTGGCCGGGAGGTAAGCCCAATGCAGATGATACCTATAGACCAGAAAGAGCAAAACCCAGCAAGAAAAGAGTTCTGATTTTTAGTCCTCACCCAGATGATGATGTTATTTCAATGGGCGGAACATTTGACAGATTGGTAAGTCAAGGACATGAAGTTCACGTTGCTTATCAAACTTCAGGAAATATTGCAGTTTCAGATTATGAGGCGCTAAAATTTGCAGAAGTCTCAAAAAAAATGAAATATAATAAGGATAATAGCAATATCTCAGATATTATTAAACAAATTAAATCTAAAAAAGACAACACTATTGATGGTTTTGAGGTAAGAAAATTAAAAGGAATAATTAGACAATGTGAATCTTTGGCTGCTACAAGATATTTAGGGGTACCAGATAAAAATGTTCACTTTTTAAATCTACCATTCTATGAAACGGGAACTATTAAGAAAAAGCCTTTAGGACAAGAAGATATTTCTATAATGTGTAATATTATTGAAAAAATAAAACCTCATCAAATTTATGCCGCAGGTGATTTGTCCGATCCTCATGGCACTCACAGAGTTAGCTTAAATGCGTTGTTCGAATCGTTAAAAATATTAAAACCAAAACCTTTTATGGATGACTGTTGGGTTTGGTTATACAAGGGTGCTTGGCATGAATGGGAAATTCATGAAATTGACATGGCAGTACCCATGAGTCCAGATCAAGTGTTGAAAAAGAGAAACGCAATTTTTTTCCATCAAACACAAAAGGATGGCGTAATGTTTCAAGGTAGCGATTCAAGGGAATTTTGGATACGTGCCGAAGATAGAAATACCAAAACAGCTGAAAAATATAATGAATTGGGCTTGGCTGATTACGCAGCCATGGAGGCATTTGTTAGGTGGCATTTCTAGATATTTAAGTAAATACAGCACTATTGTAAGATAAAATACAATAGATTAAAAAAAATCACAGCTATAAACTTTTTACAATGTCAAATCTGATTAATGCCACTTTTAAACAAAAAATCACGACCTTAATTCCAATACTAATTATAGCAGGGCTATTTTTTATTTTCGGATTTGTAACATGGATAAATAGTAGCTAAATCAATAGAATTTCCCAATGGTTCTGTTTTAGAGTAGTTTATTAGATATCTCCATCTTTAATGGGAATGCCAAGTTGCCAGAACACATTAAGATAGGCTATTTTAATTCTTTTTACATGCTCTAAATTGCCTTCCGCCATAATGGGGAATTCATACATTTGTTTTTCTTCCACCTTATTTGCTTTAGTTACTCTAGTCTTATTATTAGCCAAATAAATTTTAGTTTTGGCTCCTCCATTCTTAAAATTAATAAGAATTCCTCTTAAACCACTTTTTTTATTTGCTTCATACAAACTTATGCTGCTCACATCTTTTGGATCAATCTCAGTGACTTTTCTGAATTTAAAAGGAGCGGAATAATTTTTGTACAACAGCAATTTGTTGGTTTCGGCGTTGTATGAGACGGTATTGCTGAACAGGCTATTAGGAGCGCCTGCGTTGTTTTCAATCCAATTTGATGTTTCTTCAAGGATTTGTGAATATCCAAATTGGCTTACAATTAGGAGACTAACGAAGAAAATTTTGTTTTTCATGGGGTATATATTTTTTAATTTATTGAATAAAAAAGTATAAAAAGAGGGTTTAAATTATACTTTTGATTCGCCTGCTTAGTGCTGACAAAGTAAATAACTGAAATTTTGATTTTTTATTATTTGATTAGGAAAAAAATAGTGGAGATGCTGGCTCATTTTTAAGTTAATTTTTATTATTTAAAGATTGCTTTGTATGTTGTTGTGAAACAGGATGTTGAGTCGTTTTTCATACCTTATTATATATTATTTTAATAATAAGGTATAATAAAATTATCAACTATTTTATCAACGCTTAAAAATACAAAAAATTATGAAGCAAACATTTTATTTGAGAAAGCCAAAAGGAGGAAGGAAACATTGATACTTTTTTCGTGTTATTTTAAAAATGAGCAGAGACAATTCGTTTATTCAACAAGAAAAACAATACATCAAAATTATTGGGATTTTGAAAATAATAATCCTAAGAATAAGGATAAAAATATTTCCATTGATTAAAAAGAAATTATCAATACATTAAATAAGTACATTGATGAATTTTATACATTTCAATCTAGATGCGAATTAAGCAAAACTGAATTTTAAGGTGATTTGTTAAAGCAACATTTTAATCGTTTGGGATTGTAACAGCGAAGCAAAGTTTGTTTTATACCGAATTTATTGACTTCTATTATGAATATAAGGGTCGTTTTACCTATGCTTTTAACAGAAATGTAGGACTGTCTAAAAAATTCATAAGAACCTTAAAAAAATTATAATGTAAATTATAGTTATCAAAAACATGTATATTTTTAAAACGTAGTTTACATTATAATTTTATTATGATAAAAAGAAAAGTAGTATTACTGCCCAAAGCAAGAAGAATCCTAGCTGAATTAGGTGAAAATATTAAACTGGCAAGACTTAAAGAAAATTGAGTGCAGCACAAGTGGCTGAACGCGCAAATATGAGCAGGCCTACTTTATTAGGAATTGAGAAAGGTTCTGAAAGTATTAGTATTGGCTATTATATATCAGTACTGTAAGTGTTGGGACTGGAAAAGGATTTATTGAATGTTGCTTAGGATGATATTTTAGGAAGAAAGTTGCAAGCTGCAGGTTTAATTGTGAAAAAAAGAGCTCCTAAAATGAGTTAAAACTCAATGGAACTATTATCATTTTAGTTATATCTAAAAGCATATAATTTTTACTTATACTTGTATTTTATATTTAATTGCATATAATTCACTATATTTGTTTAAAATTATATTTAATTACATATAATGAGAAGGTTATCAAAGTTCGTAAAGGAAAAAAGAAAAGAAGTAAACTTAACTCAAGAAGAGTTTGCTGATAGGGCAGGAGTTGCATTAACAGTCATAAGAAAAATAGAACAGGGAAAGAGCAATCTAAATTTAGAGAAAGTAAATTTGGTGTTGAGAATGTTTGGACATGTTTTAGCTCCTGTAGATGAACGTTTATTTAATTCAAATACAAATGAAGATGAGAGAAGCTAAGGTTTTTTACAATATGATTTATGCCGGAGTTTTAACAGAAACAGACGATGGTGAATATACATTTCAATATAATAAGGAGTATGTTCAAAACTTTCCTGAAGATTTTATCACTTTTACAATGCCTGTTTCTAATAAAGTATATAAGGATAAAAGGCTGTTTCCTTTTTTTGAAGGATTAATTCCTGAAGGTTGGTTGCTGAACATAGCTTCTAAAAATTGGAAGATTAATCCTAATGATAAAATGGGTTTGTTATTAGCCTGTTGTAGAAACTGTATTGGAGCTGTAAGTGTAGAACCTAAATTGGATACTCATGGAGAATAAATGCTTGTACTGTTATGGGGAACTTCCAGGAGGTAAAGATTTTCATTCAAAATGTAGTTTAGAATTTTTTGGAACTGAGACCCCTCCAACATTGCCATATTCATTAGATCAGATGTCTGAATTGGCTAAAAATGTTGTAGAACGCAGTGTAGCAGTACCTGGTGTTCAGCCAAAGTTATCAATGTCATTAATTGAAGAAGAAAAACAAAAGACAGATAAAAGATTGACCGTTGTTGGTGCTTTAGGCGGGAATTATATATTTAAACCACCTTCAGAAGATTTTATTGAAATGCCAGAGAATGAACACCTCACAATGCGTATTGCTGAACTTTGTGGAATTTTAGTAGTGCCATCTTCACTAATTAGATTAAAATCAGGTGAATTATCTTATATCACAAAAAGGATTGATAGAGATGAAGATGGCATCAAAATACATATGATTGATATGTTTCAAATTACGGAAGCATTTGATAAGTACAAAAGTTCTATGGAGAAAATAGGGAAAGCTTTAGATGCTTATGCCACAAATACATTGTTAGATAAACTTCGTTTTTTTGAATTAACAGTCTTTAGTTTTTTAACAGGGAATAACGACATGCATCTAAAGAATTTTACTATGATTAAAACTAATTATGGTTGGAGTTTATCACCTGCTTATGATTTGTTAAATGTAACTATTGTTAATCCTGATGATAAAGAAGAATTTGCATTAACTATTGCAGGGAAAAAGAATAAAATTACAAAAGAGCTATTAATTAAATTTGGCGAAGATTTGTTGCTTTCAAAAAAACAAATTAATAGTGTTTATAAGAGATTTAAACAACAAAAGAACAAGGCGTTTGATTTGATTAATTCTTCTTTTTTATCGGATAAAATGAAAATGAATTATAAAAAGTTGTTAGAGCTTAGATATATAGTTATCACATAAATAAAAATAATTAGAGATGTGTTTTTAACAATTATGGGATGAAATCAATAGATAAGGTTTATATTAAATCATTAGAAATACAAGAAATAATTTCTGTATATACAAAAGAAAGTTTTATATGTTTTTTTGCTGATTTTATTAGAAATCATCCAATTCGTTCATTTAGTGGGTTTTCACAAAAACTAAAATCAAATTTATTAATGTTGAATTTCTAGTTATTCTATTAACCCTAACCTACAAAACCCTACTCCAATAAATTTTGTTGTTCCTCATCATCTCCTGGTAATTCCAATGCTTTCACAGTTTGAATGGCATTTCCAGCAATTCCTTTGATAGAACCATACATATCAATTGTATTGGTAACAACCTTCTCAATTTGTTTTTCACGTTCTTTCCAAATACGCTGCATTGCCCTTTTTTCACTATCTAAACCAATTTTCATTGAAGTAAAACCTTCAACAATAGCTTCTATTTGCATTCTAAAAGTACTGCTGGTTAGAAAATCATACAACATATCCATTTTATCCCCTTTGTTTTCTTGCGTACTAATTGCAGTACTTACCTGAATAATTGATTCTCTTAATACGGTGCAAAGCCCTTTAAATTCGTCATAATTACAAATCCAGATACCATCCTTTAAACCCAATCTATCCATATCAGAAGGCATAACTTCAGTAACCAACACGCCAATATTTGCGCCTTTTTCTCTAATATCCGCTTTAAATTTTTCTATCCAACTTGGTTGAAAGTCTTTGGTGCGTTTACTTTCATAATAAATTGTGCCGCAATTCTGTTCCGTTCTTGTATTAACAATTTGAATACAATCTCCTCCTCTTGCTCCCTTTTTGATTTCTTCAATGGTGTCCAAAGGAAATTTAACAGCCAACCATTCTTCTATTGCCAATTCCTGAACTTCTCCCTGCATTTGCATAGAACCTTGATCTTGCTTTCTTTTCATTTCTTCAACCAAAGCTTTTTGGTCGTCAATTTTCTTTTGATACTCTTTGAATTTTAATTCATTTTTATCTTCCTCAAATTTTCTGATTTTTTCTTTTTCTGCAATAAGAATTTCATTTAGCTTTTTTTGTGATTCTGCCTCAATAGCTTCCTTTAATTCTGCTTTTTCACGCTTCAATTTTTCAATTTCAACTTTAGTTCGGTTAAGCTCTTTTATTTGCTCAGACTTTTCATTTAATTCCTTTTGCAAAGCATCAAACTGTTCTGTTTGTTCTTCTTTTAATTTTGCTTTAACCCTTTCTTCAATAGCTTTTTTTTCTAGTTTTAATTGAGTTTCTAAACGTTCTTGAAACAATTCATTTTCTTGCTTTTTCTTTTTCTCAAAATCTTCTTTGGCTTTATTTAAGCCTTCAAATTCTGCGGCATATTTTTTCTTTTCCTCAGCTATTTGAGATTGGTATTTTTGTTTTATCTCTTCTTCTAATTGGTGCGATAATATATCTTGAACATCTATGGATGTTCCACAGTTTGGGCATTTTATTTGGGTTTCGTTTTTCATATTGCATTAATTATAAAATTCTTTTTTAACATATTTCTTAGCACCAAGTTGACCTTCATCAATCAAAAAATACAAATCAATAACTGATGGTCTAATTCCTTTGTAAATTGAATATTCTTGAATAATCCTTACCGTTTTAATTAGGTTTTTCTCACCGCTAACATTTTCTACTATACCTATTTTTTTCGCAACTTTCATTACAACTAAATCCGGTTTTACACAATCATAACCAGTTTCAAGTAAAAAGTGAAGTAATGATGTTGTAGAACGAAAGAACGGAACTTTGTTTATTTCCATTACCTTCTTCAATTTCTTAAAGCCAGTCCAAAATTCATCAATATCATTTTGTGTTTTTATGATTTCTGGTATTTCTGTTTCGGTTAGAAGTTTATTAAATGATCCAATATTTTTAATTTTTCTAGCTAAACTGACTATATGAAATAATTTTGCTTGCTGTCTTATCCCTCCAATCTTTACCCAATATTTATCCGCTAAATCACAAGGATTCAGTTTAACAATTTTGTCAATATCAAAATTTGAGAAAATTTCTTTAAATATCTCAGATTTTATAATTTCTTCAACAAGTTTGGAATTGGCATTTTGACTATATGCAATTAAATTTGTGAAAATTTCAATAATTTCATTTTCTAATAAATCTTTAACAACTTTTTTATTGTTTCTTAAATTTATTTCATTTGAAAAATTAGGTTCAAATTTATATTTGTCAATTTTCTCAATTAAAGAATCTATATGTTGAAATATTTCTGTTTTCAATCTTTATTTTTGTTAAATTAATTAAAACAAAGCTCTATTTATATTGGTCACATTTATATCTGGCTTTTTTGACTAATCTATCTAAAGTAGAACCATAAGAAGGTCTGCCTTTATTTTTACTGATACATTATTTATTTAAAATTTGTTGAAGAATTTCAAACGGCACGTTATGATATTTTTAACCACTTTCATTCAGTTTATTTTTGGATCCATATTTCGATGGTTTTGGTGTTACTAATTTTTTGATTTCGTCTTCTTTCCAAATATTTATCTTTTTCAAAATCAATATATTAGCCGTTTTAAACAATCTTAATTTCCTCAACTGGAATTTTTGAGAAACTTTTTGCAATTTTTTGTTTAAAGACAGCATTAAATCTGCTTTGTAATTAAAAGCTTGTTTGTGAATGAATTCTAAATCTTTTGCTTTTGTGCCTTTTAACTCAATAACAGCAACTACTACTAATTTATCTTGTCTATTGAGATAATTTTTAAGTACGGAGGTTTGATATAATGCCATTTAACTTTTTCCTAGTTTAGCAATGTTTTTCTCGTTTATATAATTAATAAGCTAGAAAAACTAAAATAAGCTATAAAGTTAAAAAACCATTTAATATAAATCCATTAATACTGTTTTATTTAATAATTTTGTTTGATACAACAATACACAATAAGTTTGAATAAATTACCAATGCAGTTACGAGCTAAAAAATAAAACCCTTATAAACAAAGGGTTTGTGAGGTGTAATAGTGGAGACGCCGGGAATCGAACCCGGGTCCAAACAAGCAACCAAAATACTTTCTACATGCTTATTTTTCGTTTGATTTTCGACTTAAAGCTGACCGAAAACAGCCCACTTTAAGCTTAGTTTCTTCAGTTTCAAAATGCTAGCGAAACAATAGCAAATCTATGTTAACTTTTACGATGCCTCTATATTGACCGCCGCTAACCAAGGCTTTCAAGAGACATTTAGCTTTCACACCTAGTGTGACGAGGCTCATCCTACTGTGATTCGGATTAAGCAGCTAAAGCGTAGTTATCTTCGCCGTTTAAATTTTTGAAATTGAGATTTACGAGTGCTATTTCATTACTCGACATGCTTATACCTTCATTGACCTTGCAGTCAAAACCAGTCGTCCCCAATAAATCAAAGAACCAATTCTTCTAGAAGAATGCAAATGTATAAAAATTCAATTAGATTATTGTTTGTAATTTCCTTAATTCCTAATATCTTTGAAGCAAAACTTATACCAAATTATATTATGAAGATAGGAATTCTAAAAGAACGAAAAAATCCGCCAGATAGAAGAGTTGTATTGTCTCCAAAAAAATGTGCGGAGCTTTTAAAAACATATCCACAGATGGAAATTAAGGTTGAAAGTTCTGAAACCCGTTTTTTTACTGATGATGATTATAAAAATGAAGGAATCAAAGTCTTTGAGGATATGACAGATTGTGATGTTTTATTGGGCGTAAAAGAAGTACCTATCGAAAATTTAATTCCGAATAAAAAATATTTTTTCTTTTCCCATACCATAAAAAAACAGAAATATAATCGCGAATTATTAAGGGCAATCTTGGCGAAAAATATTGAATTGCATGACCATGAAACCGTTGTTGATAAAAATAATACGAGGTTGGTAGCTTTTGGTATATATGCGGGTTTTGTTGGGGCTTACAATGCTTTTAGAACTTTTGGCCTAAAATTTAATTTATTTAATTTGCCGAAAGCGGAAGCACTGCACGATAAAAAAATGTTGGTTGAGGAATTGAAAAAATTAAAATTATCGGCTATCAAAGTGGTTTTAACAGGAAAGGGAAGGGTAGGAAACGGCGCGAAAGAAATGTTGGATGGCATGGAAATGCGTGAAGTGTCGGTTGATGAATTTTTAACGAAAACTTTTGAGGAAGCGGTTTTTGTCCAAATAGATGTGCTGGATTACAATAAAAGAAAAGACGGAATTGTTAAGGATGAAAACGATTTTTTTAAAAATCCGCAAGAATATAAAAGTGATTTCATGCGCTTTGCCAAAGTGGCAGATGTATATATAACTGGTCATTTTTATGGTGTTGGTGCTCCTTATATTTTTACAAAAGAAGATGCCAAATCCCCCGATTTTAACATTAAAGTGGTTGCCGACATCAGTTGCGACGTTGACGGGCCAGTGGCGTCAACCATTCGTTCTTCCACTATTGCCGACCCAATTTATGGATACAATCCGAAAACGGAACAAGAAGTAAATTTTATGGATAAAGATGCCATAGCTGTAATGGCAGTCGATAATTTACCTTGCGAATTGCCAAAAGACGCTTCTGAAGGATTTGGGGAAAATTTTGCAAAACATGTGATTCCGGCTTTTTTCAATAATGATAAAGATGGTGTGCTGCAAAGAGCCAAAATGACCGAAAACGGAAAACTTACGGAGCGATTTAGCTATTTGCAAGATTTTGTCGATGGAAAATAACCAGCAACATTTGTTGGAACAATTGGCAAACACCAAAATGCCCTTCGGAAAATACAAAGGAAAATATTTAATCGATTTGCCTGAATTTTATTTGGTTTGGTATCGCAATAAAGGTTTCCCAAAGAATAAATTAGGAGAAATGATGCATCTGGTTTATGAAATTCAATTAAACGGATTGGAAGATTTGGTAAGAAGATTGAAAGTTTAAAAAGTCCCCTAACCCCCAAAAGGGAGGATTGAGCGTTAAAAAATGTATGGTATATATTTTTAGTGAAAAGGTCAGATAGCGCGTTGGCAGTAAAGTTAAAAATTAAAAGTTTGAAACAAATTCCCCTCTAGAGAAGGGCTAGGGGTGTGTAAAAAGCATGAAAATGAATAAAATTAATAATAAAAATTGATCAACACTAATTGGGGAAGTTCGAAGATTTATTTGTTAAACCGTTAAACCTGAAACCTAAAACCTGAAACCTGAAACTTGAAACTTGAAACCTAAAACCTGAAACCAGAAACCTGAAACTCGAAACTTAGGTTTTTACCACTTTTTTATAATAAACCAGCCCATAAATTATATGGCAAACACCAAAAGCAAATCCCCATACATAAAATGCAAATCTTGGGAATAATATTGCTAAAAAGCCGAGGATAAGAAAAACAAATCCCAAAATGGCAGTAGCACCATAACTATGTTTATTTGAGATAATTCCTGCAATTCCATAAAGTATGAGAGAAGTGGGAATGATAAATTTTAAGAGTCCGTTTGTCATCAGAAAATATAGAATAATTCCGCCAAGCAGAAAAATAACTAAATAAATAAGCCTAATTTTCTTGGCTTTAAAACTCCAATTTTTTAAATATAGCTTTTTTCTTCTTCTTTTATTAATGATTGCAATAGTAAAGTAAGAAATCAGAATAAAAAGAAAAGAAATCCCAAATAGTAATATTTCAAAAAAAGAAATGGGCAATACAGACACGCCTGATGAGCTGGAAGTGAATTGAGATAATAAAAAACGGATTACAAAAATGAAAACTAAAGAAAATATTCCTAAGAAAATTCCAGGGATTCCCCTTAGCGATAAGTTGTGAAATTTTTTATTCAATCTTCAAATAAATATAGCAAAAGCTAAAACTACAAAAAAAATCCATTAAAAAATTATAACTTTTCAACAATGAAATGTTATTAACTATTTAGAGTTTAACATGAATCAAGTTTAATTATTCAATAATTTTATAATTCCATTTTACAAAACCATAAACCTACTTAAAAATGACAGAAGAATTAGTGTTCCCAAAAACCTTTACGTATAACGACTTGTTAAAGAGTACGTTAAAGTATTTTAAAGGTGACGAGCTTGCAGCGACAACGTGGATGAATAAGTATGCGATGAAAACCAAAACAGGGGAGTTTTTAGAGTTGACACCCGACGAGATGCATCAACGAATGGCGGTGGAATTTGGCCGTATAGAAAAGAAATATCAGGAAGGAGAAAAGAAAGGAGAAGGCCTTTCAGATTATGGAAAAAGCCGTCAATTTTTGTCTGAAAAAGCAATTTTTAATTTATTTAAGGATTTCAAATATGTGATTCCACAAGGAAGCGTAATGTCTTCTTTAGGAAACAATAATGTGATTGCTTCATTGTCCAATTGTGTGGTTGTACCTCCAGTTTATGATTCTTATGGTGGCATATTTTATACAGATCAGCAACTGGCGCAATTGTTTAAAAGAAGATGTGGCGTTGGAGTGGATTTATCTAATTTAAGACCTGGAGGTGCTCAGGTCTCCAATGCTGCCGGAACCACAACAGGAGCAGTTTCGTTTATGAACCGATTTTCAAATACCACTCGGGAAGTTGCTCAAAACGGCCGAAGAGGGGCGTTAATGCTCACTATGGACATCGCACATCCCGATATTGAAGATTTTGTGACCATCAAACAAGACTTGACTAAAGTAACTGGAGCCAATATTTCTATTCGCTTGTCCGATGAATTTATGGTAGCGGTGGTAAATGATGATGATTTTACCCTGCGTTGGCCAATTGATAGCAAAGTGCCAACCTATAAAAAAGTGATTAAAGCAAGATCACTTTGGGATGTTATTATTTCTTGCGCTCACAATACAGCTGAACCAGGTTTGATATTTTGGGATCGTCAACATTATTATTCAACGTCTTCCATTTATCCAGGATTTAAAAATAGTTCCACAAATCCTTGTTCTGAAATTGCCATGCAAGGCGGTGATAGTTGCCGATTGATAGCAATTAATTTATATAGTTTTGTTGAAAATCCGTTTACTGAAAAAGCCAAGTTCGATTTTAAAAAATTCTATGAAGTTGTGTATGAATCGCAACGATTAATGGATGATTTGGTGGATTTAGAATTGGAAGCTGTCGATAAAATTTTCAATAAAATAATGCACGATAAAGAGCCTAATGAAATTAAACAGGTGGAAATAGATACGTGGAAATTATTGTTTAAAACAGGTAAAAAGGGCAGAAGAACCGGATTGGGATTTACAGCTTTGGCCGATGCTATGGCGGCTTTGGGTAAAAAATTTGATACTAATGAAGCGATAGCAATTGTTGATGAAATCATGAAAACAAAACTGAGAGGTGAGTTCGACAGTAGCATTGATATGGCCATTACCCGAGGTAAATTCGAGGCGTTTAATCCTGAAATTGAGAAATTCTCTGAGTTTGTACAGATGATGGAAAAGGAATTTCCAGATGTTTATGAACGAATGATGAAATACGGAAGAAGAAATATTTCCATCAGTACCGTGGCACCAACAGGAAGTTTAAGTATGCTGGCACAAACATCATCGGGCATAGAACCTGTATATTTATTGTCGTACAAAAGAAGAAGAAAAGTAAACCAAGACGATACAAATGCCAAAGTTGCCTATGTTGATGATATGGGTGACGCTTTTGAAGAATTTGAAGTTTACCATCCAAAATTAAAACAATGGATGGAAGTTACTGGCAAAACCGATATTAAGGAAAGTCCGTACAGCGGTGCAACAGCACCTGAGATCGATTGGAAAAAACGTATTGAAATGCAAGCGTTGGTTCAAAAATATACCACGCATTCCATCAGTTCAACCATAAATTTGGCCAGTGATGTTCCAGTTGATTCGGTTGGTGATATTTATATTGAATCCTGGCGAAAAGGATTAAAAGGAATTATAGTTTACAGAGATGGTTCGCGAAGCGGAAT
>JAQVGD010000235.1 GCA_028696945.1 Lutibacter sp. | reverse complement strand
TAACGGATTGGCGGTATGTTTTTGTTGCCGATTTCGAAGCACTGTTCTGTCAAGTTACACGAAAGTTTATTAGATGCAGAAACGCTGAAACCCGCACTATCTCGGCAATAAAATATACCGCCTGTTACCGCCTGGTGTTCTGTCCTCCAGTCTTGTAAACCATTGTCGTTATTCAGTTTCCATGTCATTGTCACAAACTACTTTTCTGACTGTGTCGGCTTGTGTGTCACTTTTTTTATTTTTTCAAGTGTCGGTAAATTTTTATTACAATTTCTTGCGGTGCGTTGGCTTTTGCAAGCTCTTTAACAAAGCTTTGGCTTTAGCTTTTGCTCATAGGACTTTGGGAATGTGCTTGCAAATGAGATAGCAGTTATGTAACCCTTAGCATGCTCATTACTTATGTATATTCAGAATATTGTAAAATAAACCAATAGTATTGTAATATGGATACAACTCATATTTAGTGTTTTTAAATTTTATAATCGTGTTAAAATCAATAGAAGCACGTATGCCAAATTTATGACCATGACCTTTATTGTTCAATGCAGAAAAAACGATTTCGGCTGTACCGCCAAATCTTAAATAATTTCCAAAAGATAAAGTCCCATCTGAATCAAGATTATTTTTATAATCAAGCTTTTCATAATATGGGAGTGAAGTATAAAGTCCAAAATTATATTCAGTTGCTCTAAAGAGATTATTTTTTACAGTATTAAAATTCTTTGCCATACGTATTCCAAAAATTACTGGTATTTGAATAAAGCCCTCTTGATATTTCATCTCTTCACCAATGCGATTAACAACATTTCCACCTCTCGAAGTAAGGTTTATTCCAGTTTTCAACGTCATAATTCCGTCTTTGTTGTCTTTGAAAATCCATCCGTAATTTATTAATCCGTCTAATGTTGGAATATAATTTCCTTTATCAAAATTATAAGTTTCGTTGTTGGTATTAAAATAAATGTGATTCGTATTTACTCTTGTTCCGTTAACAGAAATGCTAAATTCGTAAAAATTTTTAAATTGCAATAATGGGTCTTTAACTATTGTATCCTGACCTTTTATTGATGTTATTGCTATAGCAACAAAACTAATTATTAAAATTATTGTTTTCATATCTATCCGTTATTAATTATTAATTAAGTTGGCACTATAGAATAACTATAGTGCCAATCAATATTGTATTACAAATAATAATTAAGTCGTTGGTTTCGGTGTTGGAGCATTAAATGCTGCAGAAGCACCTGCTCCAGCAACAGTTGCACCTGCTATTGCACCTGTAGGACCAAAGACACTACCAACAGCTCCACCTACTAATACGCCAGCACAATCACAAGCAATAGCACCAACAACTTTCCAAAATTTTCCTTTGGTGTCACCGCCAGTTTCTTTTTTGGAAAACAATTGAAACCAAGGATTTAAAGGATTCTGTTCTACATCTTTCCAATATTTACAACTAAAAATCGAAACTGATGAACAGCCCCAACAAATGACTTTTTCATCTTTTGTTAATTTGTCATTTTTTGTAAAATGTTCAATAAAACTATCTACAGCAATTTTAACATCATTATAATTGAATGCCGATGTAAGATTACCATATAAAAATTTCATTTCTTTTGCCAACAAATCTGAAATTTTCTTTTCTTTCAATAAAATGTCAATTATTTCAAGAAAACTATCTTCTTTAGTAATCTTTTCATAATATGGCGCAATTTCAGAATATGATGGAACTTGAGGTTCATCACATTCAAACATAAACAATTCTTTTTGAACCTGAACTCCCATATAATAACCTTCTTCAAGGGTATAATCAGGAAAAGTTTTAAGTTCCGTCATTGCATCTAAAGCACTATTATGAATAATGCCAATAGAATTGTACTTAAATTCAATAGTTTCCATAATAATTAGTTTTGGTTTTTAATAATTAAACCAAAAATACAAAATTAATTAATACAAATCCATAATATTTAACATTTTTTACAAATATTTTCTGTTAAAAAAATATTTCTATATTTGCAAAATAATTTATGAAGAAAGTTTAAAACGAACAACTTAAATTAATTAAAACACAATAATTATGAGCATGAACAAAGCACAATTAATTGATGTAATTGCAAAAAAAGGCAATATCAAAAATGCAGAAGCAAAAAACGCTTTAGAATTAACTTTAGGAGCAATAAGCGAAGCTCTTAAATCAGGCGAAAGTATTACACTTATCGGGTTCGGTACTTTTAAGATTGTCGATATTGCTGAACGTACTGGAAGAAACCCACAAACTGGTGAAAAAATTCAAATAAAAGCAAAAAAAGTGGTGAAATTTAAACCGGGTAATGATTTATCTGGTCAAGTAAAGTAATGATGTGTAACACTTTTTAAAAGCTCTGGAAACAGGGCTTTTTTTATGATAAATTGTATAGTTTCACTACGTTATAGTTGTTGATTATTTTACGCCCATATTCTTTGTGGAGCGAAGCGGAACAAAGAATATGGGCGTAAAATTTGGTCAGAATGACAACTTGCTTAACTTTGTAATGACTAAAAAACAAAAGATGAAGCAAGTTTATCATTCTAACGCTAGAACAAATGTACACTATCGTTCTGAAATACACAACAGTATTTTATCAAATGAAGAATTATCTTTCCAATACAATGTGTCAATTTCTACGATAAGTAAGTGGAAAAATAGAATTACATTTGAAGACAAGAGTTCACGACCCAACTCTATCATTTATTCCTTATCTGAGACCCATCAGGCTTTACTTGTCTGTATTAGAAATACCACGTGGTGGGCACTTGATGATATTGTTGAAATGGTTTTTCTTGATGATCCAAAATCAAAGAGAAGTGCGGTTTATAGGACATTTGCAAGAAATGGGATTAATAAAGTCCCTCAAAAAGAAAAGGATAAAGCTCAAAAATTTAAAGAATATGAGCCAGGATATCTTCATATTGATGTAACTTATTTGCCCAAAATAAATGGGGTAAAATACTATCTCTTTGTCGCAATTGACAGAGCTACTCGAACTTTGTATTACAAGGTCTATAACTCAAAAACATCAGAAAATACCGAAGCATTTATGAAAGAATGTATTGCTTTTTTCCCTTTTAAGATAACACATGTTTTAACAGATAATGGGTTAGAATTTACCAACAAATTGCTTAAGTCAAAAAAAGGAAGCTACTGTGCCAAACCTTCTAAATTAGATGACATATGTACCGAAAACAACATAGATCATCGACTCACAAAACCGGGAACTCCGCAAACGAATGGGATGGTGGAAAGGGTAAATGGTACGATAAAGGACAACACAATAAAAAAACAAAGTTTTGAAAATATTGGGCAAATAAACATGGATTTAATGAAGTTTATGGTCTATTACAACCTTTTTAGAAGACATGGAGGTTTAAGAAGAGAACTTAACGTTAAAACTCCTTACAACGCTATTGAGAGATGGTATGAAATTAAACCTGAAATCTTTAATCAAAAACCATTGCAGTTTAAAAATAAAGTTATAATATTGCAAAGTAATGAAGTAAGTTTGCAACAACAACCTTGTGAAACTTAACAATAAATAATTAATTTCAAAATGCAAAGCTAAAAGTTAAGGGTGGGCGGAAAGTTTGGCTCTTTAACTTTTGCGAAGTTTTGGCTCGTGTGTCGGGCAAAAGGCAATGTGCCAAATGTGTGTCGGCAATTGTTTTAAAAAATGTGCGGTGGGTAAAAAATGAAAAACATCGGGTAGGCTTGAGTGTCGGCTTTCTGGTCTTATCAATATTTCGTTTTTTTGTCCTTTCACAATGGTTTACTTTTCAATTTTTCTATGTCGTTGGTCTGTCTCCTACACTTGGCGGTAAC
>JAQVGD010000052.1 GCA_028696945.1 Lutibacter sp. | reverse complement strand
ATTGAATGTATGCAATGCGTTCAGGTTTGTCCAACAGGAATTGACATAAGAAATGGTACGCAATTGGAATGCATTAATTGCACAGCCTGTATTGATGCTTGCGACGAAATCATGGATACCGTTGGTTTTGACAGAGGATTGATTCGTTATGCTTCCGAAGACAATATAGAAAAAAAAGAAAAATTCAAATTTAATGGGCGTTTAATTGCCTATTCAGCATTATTGACAATTTTGATTGGGGTACTTGTTGCAATGTTGTTTTTGAGAAATGATGTGGAAGCCACTATTTTAAGGTTGCCAGGACAAATTTTTCAAACTACGGAAACTACAGTAAAAAATGTTTATACCTTTAAATTGATCAATAAAACCACTAAAAATATTGAGGATATTGAAATTAAATTAATTTCCCATAATGGAAAAGTGGAAATGATAGGCGGGCTTTCCAAAGTGGAAAAACAGGGATTAAAGGAAGGTACATTATTTATTGAAATCGATAAAAAAGATTTAAATTCGTCAAATGAAAAATTGAAAGTTGGGGTGTATTCAAAAGGAAAATTAATTGAAGAAACAACCACCAATTTTGCTGGACCAATAAAAATTGATTAAATGAAGTTTAAAATTAGCTGGCCAACAGGCATTATTCTTGCCTTATCGGCATTTATCATATTCATACTTTCTTTTGTTTATAAGGCAACATTTATGTCTCAATATGACCATCATTTGGTTTCGGATGACTATTATAAAGATGAAATGAATTACCAACAGGAAATTAATAAATTAAATAAAGCCGCAGCATTGAAGGAAGACGTAAGGTTATCCAAAGTGTCTGATGGTTTATTGGTTAAGTTTCCGACCGAATTTGATGCCGAAAAAATAACGGGAACAATTTCATTTCAAAGACCTTCAAATGATAAAATTGATTTTCAGCTACCCATAAAATTAATAGCTTCCGACTATTTAATTTCAAAAGAAAATTTGGTAGAAGGCAGGTGGAATGTCAAAATTGAATGGACTATTAACGGAATTACTTATTTATTTAAAGAGAAATTAATGTATTAGTATGCTTTGGACTGCACTTATTTTAGGTTTGGCTGGCGGATTTCATTGTGTTGGAATGTGCGGACCAATCGCGTTCATAATTCCGGTTAACAGGTCGTCAACCACGTCGTTAATTTTTCAAACCTTTTTATATCATTTTGGTAGGTTATTGAGCTATTCATTAATAGGATTGCTTTTTGGATTTATAGGAAAAGGATTGTATTTGGCAGGTTTTCAGCAACGTTTGTCAATTTTAATGGGTGTTATTATGATTGTAACCATAATTATTCCAGTTTCAGTATTTAACAAATACAATTTTTCAAAACCGCTTTATAAAGTTATTGCCAAGGTTAAATATAATTTGGGAATCTATCTAAATAAAAAATCAAACAAAGCATTATTTTCCATCGGTTTTTTTAATGGTCTTTTGCCTTGCGGATTGGTTTATATCGCTGTAATTGGTTCAATTTCAACGGGAACTCCTGTGCAGGGTGCTTTGTATATGGCCTTATTTGGCGTAGGAACAATTCCAATGATGACCGCCGCGGTATTATTGGGAAATTTTGTTAGCGTTTCCTTGCGTGCAAGATTTCAAAAAATAATCCCCGTTTTTGTAATTATCATCGGATTATTATTTATTTTGCGTGGTTTGGGATTGGGAATACCATATTTTTCACCTTCTGATGCAAAATTACAGCCATTAAATGACCCAGAAATTTGTTTAATTTTTGAAAAAATAGACCATAATGGAAGAATTTCCTAAATTAACGAAGGAAGATTTTGAAAAAGCATCTTCAAATCAAGAACTTTTAAAACTTATTAAGGAAAAAAACATTCCTTTTGATAAAGTTGCAAGACGCTTGTTTTATGAAGAAGAATTGCGCAATTTACAAATTGAATTGGTAAAACTTCAACAGTGGATAGCAAAAAATAAAATGCGTGTAGCCATCATTTTTGAAGGGCGTGATGCAGCAGGAAAAGGAGGAAATATTCGCCGGTTTACAGAACATTTAAATCCGCGCGCCATGAATGTGGTCGCTTTAACCAAACCTACGGAAATTGAGCGTGGTCAATGGTATTTTAGACGTTATATTAAAGAAATGCCCAATGCGGGAGAAATTGTATTTTTCGACAGAAGTTGGTATAACAGAGCTGTTGTTGAACCAGTTATGGGATTTTGTACGGAAACCCAATATCGAAATTTTATGGTTCAGGTATCTGAATTTGAGCATATGATTTATGAAGATGGGCTTGTTTTAATAAAATTTTGGTTTTCTATTTCAAAAGATGAACAATTGGCCCGCTTTAATGCGCGTATTGCAACACCGTTAAAACGTTGGAAATATAGTCCGGTTGATAGGAAAGGTCAGGAACTTTGGGATCAATATACCCTTTATAAAGAACAAATGTATAGCCGAACGCATACAAGTTATAGTCCTTGGATAACCGTTAAGGCCAACAACAAAAAATTGGCACGTTTGGAGAGTATCAGATATGTGCTGTCCCAATTTAATTATGAAGGAAAGGACAAAGCATCAACAATATTATTTCCAGATCCTAATGTGGTGATGCGTTATTACCGTTCGGCCAAACAAATTGATTAATTATGAAGCCATATAAATTAACTGAAAAAGACGTAGAAATTCTTAACACAAGTAAAGGCTTACGAGCGTTGTTTTCTAAAGATCCTTATAATTTAGAGAAGGCCGTTCGCTATGTTAAATATGAAAATAAATTAAAGAAACTACAAGTGGAACTCATCCGATTGCAAACTTGGGCAATTGAAGAAAATGAACGCATCATTATTATTTTTGAGGGAAGAGATGTAGCTGGTAAAGGTGGTGCTATCAGGCGTGCAACTGAGCGAATGAATCCACGTCATTATCGGATAGTGGCATTGCCAAAACCCAATGAAGATGAGCGAACTCAATGGTATTTTCAACGGTATGTCAATCAGTTTCCAAAAGCAGGGGAAATCATTTTTTTCGACAGAAGCTGGTATAACAGGGCTGTAGTTGCTCCGGTAAACGGTTTTTGTACCCAGCAAGAATATGAAGTTTTTATGAATCAGGTAAACGAATTTGAGCGAATGATTACAGAATCGGGCATTCATTTGGTAAAAATTTATATGTCTATTTCCAAGAAAGAGCAAGAAAAACGTTTTGAGGAATTAAAAGGCGATCCGTTGAAACAGTGGAAAATGACTCCTGTAGATGAAAGAGCACAAGAATTATGGGATGTTTATACCTACTATAAAAATAAAATGTTTGAAAAAACAAAAGAAGGTGTTGTTGCCTGGAAAATAATTAAGGCAAATAAAAAAACGTATGCTAGGGTAGTGGCAATTAACCATATTTTAAGCAGTATTCCTTACGATAAGAAGCGAGAAGTTTAGACTAATTTGTGCCTAGAGTTTGGAGTGCCTAAAGTTGTGTAATATGGCAAATTTTTCAATAAATTAAAATAATAATGATAATTATCATAATTTTATAAAATATTATTTTTAATTTTATTAAATTAATCACTAAACTTTATAAGTTATGAAAAAAACAAACCTTTCAGTATTCTTTATTTTAATTTTATTAGTAATATTTTCCTGCTCGAAGGATAATGAACTAGAAAATTCAAATATTAATGCACAAGAAAGCTTTGTAGAACTATCTCAAGTAAAAAAGATTGCAGAAGAAATTTATTTTGAAACTAAAACTAATTCTATTGCGGGAAAAAGCAATTCTACTAAATCAACAAAAAGAACTATTGAGGATATTAATGAAGTTAAGAATGAAAAAGGAAAAATCTCATTTTATGTAATAAATTATAATGAAGGGGGGTTCATTCTTTTATCAGCAGACAAAAGGACTGAACCAATACTTGGATTTTCTGTGAATGGCAAATTCGATATTGATGAAAATTCTTATCCTCTTGGATTGAAATTTTGGATTAAAGATGCAAAGAAGCAAATAACTGATATTCAAAATTCTAATATTGAACAATCGGAAAAAGATAAATTAGCATGGAAGTTAGTTCAATATGCAATAGCAAATTCAAACATCTTTGCAAAAGAACCACCAGTTGAATGTTATGAGCATACAGTAACTTACACTGTAGGTCCTCTATTAAGCACAACCTGGTTTCAAACAGGAGGTTTTAATGATGCTTACCCTATATCACATGCGATGGATTTAATATGCAGGTTTTAGCAGGCTGTGTTCCCATCGCTATGGCTCAGGTAATGAAATATCATCAATACCCTACTAATTATGACTGGGCATTTATGCCTTTAACTTATGGTACAACTGCAACCGCAAATTTAATAGCAGATATTCACGATGCTATTCATAATGTATATAGTGATAGTCCTATATACGAGTGTGATGGAACTGGTGTAAATTCTTCTCACGATATGGGTAATGTTTTAAAAACCCAATTCAATTATTCTTATGCTAGTAAAGCAAGTTATAATTATAATACTGTTAAAAGTAATCTAGATTATAACAACCTGTTATTTTAAGTGGAAACAATGGAGGACCTGAAGGACATATGTGGGTTTGTGATGGATATAGTGAAACATCTTACCACTATGCTGATTGCACCAGAGGTACTTTTTATCCTTTATTTCATATGAATTGGGGTTTCGAAAATCCAGCTTATAATGGATATTTTGCCTATAATAATTTTAACCCAGGCAATTTCGACTTCAATATTGGCAAAAAAATGATTTATAATATAACACCTTAATACGCAATGATATGAAAAATTTATTAATGATTTTAGTAGCTATAATGCTTTTTGCATGTAGTAAATCAAATGAAATGGAAGAACAACAATACAATCTTGAAGTCGGCGTCGAATTTTCAGTCTTTAATTCACAAAATGAAGACCTATTGAATCCCGAAAATCCAAATCACTTAGATGTAACAGATATAAAATTGTTTTATGTAATTAATGGAGAGAAGCAAGAAGTTTATAATCCAGATTTTGACTATCCTAGAAACTTTAGGATTTTCAAACATGAAAATGAATATAGAATTGGAATAACTCTAAATCATTCTGAGACGTCAAGTAAAACAATTACTTATCTTCAGTGGAATAATAGTGATGTTGACACTATCGAAGCTACCATTAAACGTACTCAAAATTCACTTTATAAAGATGAAATTTGGTTAAATGGAATACATGTATGGGAACGAGGAGATAATACAATAGATCCTTATTTTGTGTTAAGAAAATAGCTAAAGGTTATTCGTTTATAAAAATAACGGAAAATAACTAAAATTTTTGTTTAGCTATTTTCCGTTATTTTTGTTTCTAAACCGAGAATTGAAAAAAAGCCTAAATAAAATTTAAACTAAAAAGACAAATTCCAGACTTTGACAATTTTTGCGGATTTGAAAATTAGAGAGGATTTAAATTACTACAAAATAGAAAAATTTGAACTCAAAACCACATTACACAACACCTCATAAAATTTATGCTTAAATTTGAACTGAAACAAATAACAAACATTCAACAAAGGATTGTTGAGCTTAGAGTTCGGAGTGCCTAAAGTTATTAAATAGACGGTAATCTGTAGGGAGAATAGAATATGATAAACAATTGATTACTAATACAATAGTCTTTTTTCTATATTCTTTCGACTGGTTAATAAATTTCTTTTCCTTCAATAAATACTTTATCAATATGACTGTTTCCAAAAGAATAGGGAATAAATCCATAACTTGGTATTTCTTTGGAAATCATAAAATTGGCTTTTTTTCCTTTACAAATGCTTCCGTGGGTTTTTTCCAATCCCATAGCGTAAGCACCATTGATGGTTGCGGCATTGATGGCTTCTTCTGGCGTCATTTTCATTTTAATGCAGGCGGTTGAAATTACGAAGTTCATATTGCCTGATGGCGTTGAGCCCGGATTGTAATCAGAAGCTAGCGCCAGAGGCAAACCTGCATCGATAATTTTTCTTGCAGGTGTATAAGGAATGCTTAAAAAATAAGAACAGGACGGCAAAGCAACTGGCATGGTATTTGAATTTTTTAAAACTTCAATATCTTCATCGCGCATCAATTCCAAATGATCTACGGAAAGTGCTTTGTATTTTACACCAACCTGAACGCCGCCGATAGCATTAAATTGATTTACGTGAATTTTCGGAATCAGTCCATATTTTGCACCGGCTTTTAAAATTCGGTCGGTATCATCAACAGAGAAATAACCAGTTTCACAAAAAATATCAACATATTCCGCCAAATTTTCTGCCGCCACTACTGGTAAAATTTCATTAATTACCATATCTAAATAGCCGCTTTTGTTGTTTTTAAATTCCGTAGGCAGTGCGTGGGCGGCTAAAAAAGTTGATTTTATGGTAATTGGATAATTTTCTTTGAGCTTTTTTATGACGCGCAACATTTTTAATTCAGCTTCTTTTGTCAAGCCATAACCCGATTTAATTTCAACGGCACCTGTGCCTAATTTCATCACTTCTTCAACGCGTTTAGCAGATTGCTGGTACAAATCTTCTTCTGATGTTTGTTGTAATTTTATGGCTGAATTTAAAATTCCACCGCCTTTGTTCGCAATTGCTTCATAGGAAAGTCCATGAATCCTGTCTATAAATTCTTGTTCTCTATTGCCTGCATAAACAATATGCGTATGGCTGTCGCACCAAGTTGGAAGCACAATTTTTCCGCTGGCTTCAATGGTTTTATCTGTAATAATTTCAGGTAAAACTTCCATCTTGCCAAAATCTTTTATAACATCATTTTCAATCAATAAAAAGGCGTTTTTAATTGTGGGAAGAACTTTCATCGCTGCTCCACAAATCATTTTTTTTGATGCGTTTTCAACTTGAAGCAATTCTTTTATATTGATAATTAATGTTGTCATTTTTATGAAAATTATTAGCCCAAAGATACAGCTAATTTAGCGAGTGTTAAACAGTTTTTCAAATTGATTATTTGATGAAATTATTACTCCTTTTTTGAATAATTTCCATTGAAATATGTAGCAATTAGAGTATCTTTGCACAAAATTAGGAAAAATGAAAAAAGCCATATATATAGCAACCAGTGAAGCTAACAGCGGTAAGTCAATTGTCACTTTGGGGTTGATGAGAATGCTGTTAGGAAAAACTGCAAAAGTTGGTTATTTCCGACCTATAATTGACAATGTCAATAAGGGAAAAAAGGACAACCATATCAACACTATTATTTCCCATTTTCAATTGGATATCAATCCAAATGACGCTTATGCCTTTACGCGCAGCGAATTTATAAATATGCGGAATAATGGGAGAGAAGGTGAAATATTTGATACTATTATTTCAAAATACAAAGCTTTAGAAGATAAAAATGATTTTATGTTGGTTGAAGGCTCTGGTTTTTCTGGAAAAGGAATGGCCATTGAATTGGATGCGAACATATTAATCGCTAAAAATTTGGGAATCCCAACAATCATCGTTTCAAGTGGTGTTGGGAAAACTTTGAGTGAATTTATTGATGGGCTGCATTTAGCTTATGATTCATTTAGAGAAAAGGAAGTGGAGGTTTTGGCCGTGATTGCTAATAAGGTTCAGGAAAAAAATATTGAGATTGTAAAAAAGGGTGTTGAGAAAAACTTGCCAAAAAATGTTTTTGTTAATGTGATTCCATTAATAGCCTCGTTAAACAATCCAACAATAAAAGAAATAGCAAAAGCGATAGGTGCCAAGGTTATATTTGGCAAAGAACACATAAATAACCAAACTGCAAGTTTTAAAGTAGGAGCCATGCAATTGCGAAACTATTTAAAACAATTAGAAGAAAATTGTTTGATTATTACGCCTGGAGATAGGGCAGACATTATTTTAGGAGCTTTACAGGCCAATATTTCTTCTAATTATCCTGCAATTTCTGGAATTGTTTTAACAGGCGGTATTTTCCCTGAGGAGCCAATTATTAGGTTAATTAAAGGTTTACCTCAAATTGTTCCAATACTAACAGTTAGTGAAGGAACATTTGATGTGGCCAATAAAATTGGGGCAGTTCGTCCTCAAATGTATGCCGAAAATAAAGAAAAGATTAATATTTCATTAAATACATTCGACAAGTATGTTGAGGTTGATAGGTTAAATGAAAAATTAATAACCTTTAAAGGCGCAGGCATTACGCCAAGAATGTTCCAATACAATTTGTTAAAACGCGCAAAAACGGCAAGAAAACACATTGTGCTTCCTGAAGGAAATGACGACAGAATTTTAACGGCTGCAGCTCGATTGGCTCAGAGTGACATTGTTGATTTAACCATTTTAGGAGACAAAAGCAATATTGAAAGTAAAATACTTCAATTGGGATTAAAAATAGATTTGGATAAAATTAAAATTATCAATCCAATTGAATCAGACCACTATAAAGATTTTTCAAATACTTTATATGAATTAAGAAAAAATAAAGGCTTAACAATAGATATGGCTGAAGATTTAATGGGTGATGTGTCCTATTTTGGAACTATGATGGTGTATAAAGGATTGGCTGACGGAATGGTTTCTGGAGCAGCACACACCACGCAGCATACCATTAAACCTGCATTACAGTTTATTAAAACCAAACCTGGCGTTTCAGTCGTTTCTTCTATCTTTTTTATGTGTTTGGAAGACCGAGTTTCCGTTTTTGGCGATTGCGCTATCAACCCAAACCCAACTTCTGAACAGTTGGCGGAAATTGCTATTTCTTCGGCTGATTCAAGTAGCAACTTTGGTATAGAACCTAAAATAGCAATGCTTTCCTACTCATCTGGTGCCTCGGGTAAAGGTGAAGATGTTGAAAAAGTGAGAAGAGCCACAGAAATTGTTAAAGAAAAACGACCAGATTTAAAAGTGGTTGGCCCCATACAATATGACGCAGCAGTAGATGCGACTATCGGAAAGAGCAAAATGCCAGATTCTGATGTGGCAGGGCGAGCAAATGTTTTGATTTTCCCCGATTTAAATACGGGAAACAACACGTACAAAGCGGTTCAAAGAGAAACTGGTGCAGTAGCAATCGGACCTATGTTGCAAGGTTTAAACAAACCAGTAAACGATTTAAGTAGAGGGTGTACAGTTGACGATATTTTTAACACCGTAATATTAACAGCAATACAAGCACAAGGATTTTAAATGAACCGAGCATTACAAATTATGATACACAAACGAATGATTAATAGCGAACAGCATCTGTTACCCCTAAAAAATAAAATTTAAACAGATGAAACGAGCATATCAAATTTTGATACACGGAGGAATGATTAATGGCGAACAGCAGCTGTACCAACAAAAAAATAAAAATTAAACAGATGAAACGAGCAAGAAAAATTTTGACACACAAAGAAATGATTAATGGCAGCAAGCTGTTACCGCTAAAAAATAAAGTTTAAACAGATGAAGATATTAGTTATAAATTCAGGCAGTTCATCTATTAAATACCAATTAATTAGAATGCCAGAAGAGGAGGTTATTTGTTCAGGATTGGTAGAGCGGATTGGTGCAAAAGATGCTGAAGTCCATTATAAGTCCAATCACACAAAAGTTGATGAAGTTTTGGATATCCCAAATCACACCATTGGTTTGGAAAAGGTTGTTAACTTTTTATTGGATGAAAAAATTGGTGTTTTAAAATCTACTTCAGAAGTAGAAGCTGTAGGACATAGAGTGGTTCACGGAGGAAGCACTTTTTCAAACACAACCATTATTAACCAGAAAGTTAAAGATAAAATAAAAAAATTATTTTCTTTGGCACCATTGCACAATCCCCCAAACTATGAAGGAATTGTAGTTGCGGAATCCCTTTTTCCCAATGCAAAACAAATTGCCGTTTTTGATACGGCTTTTCATCAAACTATTCCTATTGAAGCATATAAATATGCCATTCCAACAAAATTTTTGGTTGAAAATAATATTCGTTTGTATGGTTTCCACGGAACAAGTCATAAGTATGTTTCTGAAGAAGCAATTAAACATTTGGGAATTGAGAATTCAAAATTAATTACCATTCATTTGGGCAATGGCTGCAGTATGACTGCCGTTAAAAATGGAAAAAGCATTGATCATTCACTTGGTTTTGGGCCGATTACTGGACTTATTATGGGAACTAGAAGCGGCGATATAGATCCAGACATTATTTTTTATTTAGTTAATAATTTGGGCTATTCTCTTGATGCAGTCAATAATTTGCTACTAAAAGAAAGCGGTATGTATGGTTTAACGGGTTACAGTGATTTACGCAATATAGAATCGGAAGCAGAAAAAGGAAATAAAGAATGCCAATTGGCATTGGATATGAATGCTTACCGAATTAAAAAATATATTGGTGCTTATGCTGCCGCAATGAACGGTTTGGATGCCATTATTTTTACTGCCGGAATTGGTGAAAATTCTAGTTTTATAAGAAAGTTAGTTTGTACAAATATGGACTATATAGGAATTGAATTGGATGAGGAGAAAAACAGTATAAGAACGAAAGAACTTACTGAAATTCATACAAAAAATTCAAAAACAAAAATTTTGATTATTCCAACCAATGAAGAGGTTGAAATTGCAAAACAGACTTTTGAATTGCTCAATTAGCTCAAAAAAAGTAATAAAAAAAGCATTGAAATTTTCAATGCTTTTTTTATGATCAAAATTTAATAGTAGGGACAGGTCGCGTTCTGTCCGTTCTGTCCGTTCTGTCCGTTCTGTCCGTTCTGTCTGTTCTGTCCGTTCCAAAAATTATTTAAGTGTACCAATCATTTCTTCTGGTTTTACCCATAAGTCATACTCTTCTGCAGTAACATATCCCAAACGCACGGCTTCCTCTTTTAAGGTTGTTCCGTTCTTATGGGCGGTATTTGCAATTTCGGCAGCTTTGTAGTAGCCAATTTTGGTATTTAAAGCGGTTACCAACATTAGGGAATTGCTTACCAATTCTTCAATTCTAGGGTAATTTGGTTCAATACCAACAGCGCAATGTTCGTTAAAACTAGCACAAGCATCACCGAGTAAACGGGCAGATTGTAAAAAGTTAACCGCCATAATAGGTTTAAAAACATTTAACTCATAATGGCCTTGGGTTCCACCAATGGTAATGGCAACATCGTTACCCATCACTTGTGCGCAAACCATCGTTAAGGCTTCAGCTTGTGTTGGATTTACTTTTCCCGGCATGATGGAACTTCCTGGTTCGTTTGCGGGAATAATTAATTCTCCAATTCCCGAGCGTGGCCCGGAAGCCATCATACGAATATCGTTCGCAATTTTATTTAGGGAAACAGCCAGTAATTTTAAGGCACCGTGACTTTCTACGATTGCGTCATGTGAAGCCAATGCTTCAAATTTATTTTCAGCAGTAATAAATGGCAATCCAGTAAATTCTGCTATTTTTTTAGCCACTAAAACATCGTATCCTTTTGGGGTATTCATTCCTGTACCAACGGCGGTTCCGCCCAAGGCCAATTCTGATAAATGTGATAAGGTATTTTTCAACGCTTTTAAGCCGTGATCTAATTGGGAAACATAGCCAGAAAATTCTTGTCCGACAGTTAAAGGAGTTGCATCCATCAAATGCGTACGGCCAATTTTTACCACATCTTTAAAATCTTTAGATTTTGCTTTTAAAGTATCGCGTAATTTTTCAACTCCAGGAATGGTGGTGTCAATAATCATTTTATAACAGGCAATGTGCATTCCTGTTGGGAAAGTATCATTGCTTGATTGTGATTTATTTACGTCATCATTTGGCTGAATTAATTTTTCGCCTTCCCCAATAACGCCTCCTAACATTTCATGGGCGCGATTCGCAATCACTTCATTGCAATTCATATTGCTTTGCGTTCCCGAGCCAGTTTGCCAAATAACCAAAGGAAACTGGTCATCGTGCTTTCCTTCCAAAATTTCATCGCAAACAGCTGAAATAATATCGCGTTTTTTTTCTGGAAGTACGCCCAAATCGCAATTTGCATGTGCGGCTGCTTTTTTTAAGTAGGCAAATCCGTAAATAATTTCTAATGGCATGGAGGCTGAAGGGCCAATTTTAAAATTGTTTCGAGAACGTTCTGTTTGGGCACCCCAATATTTATCGGCAGGAACTTCAACATTTCCCATGGTGTCTTTTTCTATTCTATATTTCATAAGTAAATAATTATTTGTTTTTTATTTATCGTTTTTAGGTATTTGGTATCTTGAATTGCTGAATTCTCATTATTTATCAATGATTTCTAAGTATTAAAATCTTAATGCCAAATCACAAAGTTATCAATTTCCACTTTTTAGCCTATCAAAGTTGCCCATTTTTTTTGATTCATTAGCTGAGAAATATCAGTTTTAAAAAATTAAATAATTTGAGTGATTAATTAAAAATAAATACTAATTTTGTAAATATTAAAAAACAACCTTAATAAGTTATGGATTTAGCGCAATATTCAGGATTTTTAGTTTTCTTAGCCATTATAACTATGGGATTTTGGTTAATGATTTTTTTATTGACCTTTGTAGTTCCTTATTGGTTATATGGACATTTTAAAGAATCTTGGAAATATAGAAAGGAAGATAAAGCGGCAGCTAAAAAAGAATAATATTTAATTCGAAAACAAAAAAGGCAATTGAAAAATTGCCTTTTTTGTTGTTCATAATGGTTAAAACATTTCCTGCTCTCCTCCGTTCTCATCTCTTTGCGGTCTCTCCATTTTCTTTTTTTGATTAAATCTGTAAGTAAAATTGAGCATAACTTGTCTTTTTCTCCATTGAAATTCATTTTCTGAAATTGTTGTTGGAGAAATATCGGTTGATTCTCGTTTTCGTGTATTAAACAAGTCGCTAACATTTAATGACAATGTTCCCTTTTCTTTTAAAATATCTTTACTGAAAGCTAAATTCACATTAAGCATTCCCTTTCTTTTATAACGAGCACCTTCAGAAGATCCCCTGTAAATACCACTGGTTTGCCAATCTATTTCGCCAGGTAATGAAATTCTGGAATTCAATCGAGTAAACCAACTTACATCATCAGAGTCATAACTTATATCGTTGTAGCTTCCTTCGGTAACCGATTTATAGAAGTTAAAACTGTTGGTAATTTTCCACCACTTAATCGGGTTGTAATTGGCAGTAAATTCAAAACCATAACGATCTTGCGAACTTAAATTTACGGGTGTTGTTATAATTACAAGTGTCTCAACACCATTTACGTCCCTCATTTCTTCATTTTGAGCCCATTCAATATTGTTAATGGCATGTTGATAGTAAACAGATGAATTCAAAGTTAATTTTTCCCATCGTTTTATATAACCCAAATCAAATGAGTTGGTGTAAGTGGGATCTAGATTAACATTTCCTTTTCTAATATAAGTTTGGCTGGTACGTGATTCAAACGGATTTAAAAACCAGTAGTGTGGACGCCTTAATCTTCTGCTATAACCCAACGTTATGCTTTCTGAATCGCTAAATTCCAATCCTAAATTAATTGTTGGAAAAAACTCAGTAAAATTTTTATCATAATTTTCATTGGTTTGAAGTAAGTTAATTTTTCTGTCGGTATTTTCCATTCTTAACCCAAGCAAGTAAGAAAATTTATCAATTTTATTTCCATATTGCGAATAAAGAGAATATATATTTTGCTCAAAATCTAAGGTATTGGAAAAATTGGTATTGTTGTAAAATTGGTTTGTTTCAACATCAAATCCTTCAACCAAGTAATCAGAGGTCAATTGGTTCAAACCAACGTTAAAACCAAATTCAAATTGAGAATTTTCGCCTATTGGCAATACATAATCTCCTTTAAATAAAATATCTTTTGAATCATTGTCGGTTGAACTTCTCTCCGACTCATTTTCAATTAAAGTTGGGTAAATATCAGTATCAGTAATAAACGATCCATTATTTTCAATGTTTTCTTCATATTGGAAATCCAACGTTAATTTATGGCCGTCATTTTTAAAATTGTGCATAAAATTTAAGGCATATTCGGTAGTTTTGTCGTCTTCATCTTCTATCTCAAATCGTTTATTGGTTCGGGTTAAAATTTTATTGGCATCATATTCCTTGCTTATATTTGTTGACTCATCTTCCCCAATAGATTCTCGATATAAAATAGTACCAGTTATTGATGTTTTGTCCGATAAGAAATATTCCATTCCAAATCGCATATTGTAATTATCGTTTTTTCTATCGTAGTCTCTTTTTTCATTTCTAAAGTCGGGCGTGTTATCAGAAGGGCTTAAATAAGTAACATTGCTGCTTGAGTATCCTGGAGCATTTCTGTAATTATAACCGCCACTTCCGAAATAATTAGCTTTATTTGTTCTGTAATTTAAATTGGTTGAAGCCCCAAAATTATCGGGATTTCCTGCGGAAGTTGACACAGAACCGTTAAATCCTTGAGCCTTTCCTTTACGAAGAATAATATTTAAAATTCCGGCAGTTCCTTCTGCATCGTAACGCGCTGATGGACTCGTAATTACCTCAACTTTTTCAATGGCATCAGCAGGCAATTGCCGCAACGCATCTGTACTGCTCATACCAACCAATCCTGAAGGTTTTCCGTTTATTAAAATTCGTACATTTTCATTACCGCGCAAACTTACATTTCCTTCCACATCAACAGAAACAGATGGTACGTTGTCCAAAACATCGCTCGCAGTTCCACCTTTTACGGTCATATCTTTGCCAACATTGTATATTTTTTTGTCCAATCTAATTTCAACAGTACTTTTTTCGGCAACTACCACAACTTCATCTAAAGTTTGGGCATCAACTTCCAAGATAATTGTGCCTAAATCGGTATTGCCAGAAATCCCTTTGCTTTTGAATAATTTTGTTTTAAATGAAATGAATTCAACAGAAATATCATAAACACCTTTTGTAATTTGAATGCTAAATTCTCCTTTGCTGTCTGTAATCCCGCCAGTTATTATTTTACCATCCAAAGATTTAATTACTATTGTAGCGTATTCTAAAGGTTGCTTGGTATCGTTGTCAATAACTTTACCCGTTAAAATGATTTTTTCGATTGGATCTGTATTTGTTGCTCCCAAACTAAGGGTTAAAATGCTAAATATAAGTAGAAATATATTTTTTTTCATGAATGATTTATTGGTTAATTATCACACGGTTAATTATCATACAAAGATAAGTGTTGCTCATGTACTTTTATGTTAACTAGTGTTAACGGTTGTGATTATAAATGAAAAAGTGTAAGTAATTGCCCTCAAAAATTAACCAATCCCCAATATCTTGATTTTCAATAATTTAATTGATAGATTATGCTATTAGATTGGAAGGATAGTTTTTGAATTTCAACAGTTAAATTGTTAAAAAAAGCATAAAATTTATAAAATGGATTTTATGAGTTCGGGTGGACGTCCAATTACGGCTTTGCCATTGTTAATGACAATTGGCCGCTCAATGAGTTTCGGATTTTTAACCATTGCGGCGATGATTTCTGAATTCGACAGGTTTTTTCCTTTGAAGTTTTCTTTCCAAATTGCTTCATTTTTTCGAACCAAATCAATAGGAGGAATGTCCAATAATTTTATAATTTTAGCTAATTCGTCTGTTGAAAGCGGTGTTTCTAGATAATTAATAATTTCAAAAGGCAATTTGGATTCTTGTAAAATGGCCAAACCTTCCCGGCTTTTTCCGCAACGCGGATTGTGATAAATTTTCATGAATTTATTTTATTCAAAAACAACAATTAGTAATTTGGTTTAAACTCTTTTTTATCAAAATCAATTCTCCTGTCTTTTTGACTTTGGTTAAACCGATAGGTAAACGACAATAATATGGTTCTGTATTTATTTTCAATGACGCTTTTAGAAAAATAATTGGTGTTAAATCGGTCTCTGTCAGTTTTTACAGATTTGAATAAATCATCAACAGTTAAACTAATGGAAGCATCTTTGTTAAATAAATTTTTGTTAATGGCCGCACTTGCATAAGTGTAGGCTTTTCTTGTAGAATAGGCACCTTTTGAAATTAAAAAATGTTTGGCATTTATTTGAAAATCAAATACTTTGGGTATTTTTAGTTGTGACAGTAAACTAAAAGCACCATTAAAACTCGACTTATTATAATCTAAAATAATGGTTTGATTAGCTGAATTTACCGTTTTATAAACTCCTGATTGGTCAAAATTATATAGATTTATATTTCCAGTAAAGTTTAAACTTTTGGCAGGTTTATAGATTGTGGTAACATCAATGCCATAATAATCTACTTTTCCAACATTTACTGGGGTTGTAATAATTTTATTTACGCCATTTATTTGTTCACCAGTTTCATAAGTTGCATTTTCCCAATAATCATTATACCTGTTAAAAAATAGGGAGGATGAAAACGTGATTTTATTGCCACTATAGTTATAACCTAAACTTGAAGCGTCAATATAAATAGGGTCTAATGCCGGATTTCCAATGTATGATGAAGTTTCGCTATATTTTTGCTCAAAAGGCTGTAATTGACTATATGATGGGGTAAACAATTTTTTTGAATAACTTAAACTTAAACTTTTTAAATCATTAATAGAATATTGTAAATAAACAGAAGGTAAAACGTCATTAAATTCTTTTTTTTGTGAAGTGTTCAAATTTAAATAATCAGTTTTCATTTCCGTAAATTCAGTTCTAAGTCCAATACCATAATAAAATTTTTCGCCTTCATTTTCAAATTCAATAAAGGCGGCATTTACAGTTTCAGAATAATCAATGGTACTTTCTTCGGAATCACTTGCATATTTGAATGGAACTTCACCATAAGTTCCTTTATATCCAACAGAATATGTTGAACTTTTACCAACCGGATTTACAAAATTAACTTCAAAAGAAGTGTTTTGCAATTCGTTATTTTCTGTGTAAGCTTCGTTGGTAAAATTTGCTGTGTCAGTGTTTAAGATGTTATTGTTAAAATCATCAGTATCTTTTGAATATGATATATTTGATGTTAACTGTTGTCCTTCTTTTTTGAAATTGTGTTCAAAGTCAACAATAAATTCAAATAATTCATTCTCAAGTTTTCTAATA
>JAQVGD010000234.1 GCA_028696945.1 Lutibacter sp. | reverse complement strand
TTAAGATTTTAAACAGTCCTTTGCGTTCCTTGCGAAAAAACTTTGCGAAACTTGCGGTTAAAAAATGAGTACTTTTTGAGAGCCTGTTTTTTACTTGCCTTTTTTAGTTTCATAAACTTCTGCTATTGTTTTTGAATTCTCAGCCTTATGAACGAGAATTAGTTCATCGCCAACGGTTACATTTCCAGTTTGCAGCACTTTAAAATAAATACCACATTTGGTAGAATCCCAAAATTGTTTCTGTATTCTCTCGGTTTCAAAACGAATTTCGAGTTTATAACAAGGCGTTCTTGGCCTGGTTACTTCCAACAACGCATTCCCTAATTTATAAGTATTGCCAACCAATATTTGAGTTTCCTCCAAATTAGAAATGGTTAAATTTTCCCCTAACATGCCATAATTCCAGTCCAAATTTGGGTGCAATTCCTTCCAATAAGCATAATGGTTTTGTGAATAGCCGTAAACTGCCTTTTCAATTCCTCTATGATGATTTCGATCAATCACAGCATCATTTTCAACATTTTCCATGCCCAAAAAAATAGGCTGATTTACAGGAAACTTAAAAATACCCGTTTCAATAATTTTTCCTTTGTAGTTACATCTCTTTTTCTCGCCGATATTAACCGAAATTACCTTCATTTTTCTTCAAATTTTAAAAGTTCATCGGCGATTTTTCGGTCGTTAGACAAGCGTGGTACTTTATTTTGTCCACCCAATTTTCCAATCGACTTCATATATTTATTGAATCCGCCTTTTTCAATCAAGGTAATTTTTAAAGGTCGCAATATTTTTCCATTGATTAAATCAAAATAATAACTGTTTTGCTGTTGTAAAGAAGCGTCCACTTTGCTAGCAAAATCATTCAAATTATCGGGTTTATTCTCAAATTCAACAAACCATTCGTGATAAGGCAATCCGCTTTCGGGCGTAATTTGTGGTGCCACCGTAAATTCATTGATGGTTATTGTTGTGTTTATAGTTTGGGTATTTATGGCACGTTCCACTTCGCTTCCAATTACGTGTTCCCCAAACGCAGAAATAAAATGTTTGATTCTGCCAGTAACTTTAATTCGGTGGGGATTTATGGAAACAAACTCAATAGTATCGCCAATATCGTAACCCCAAAGTCCAGCATTTGTGTTTAAAATAAGCACATAGTTAACGCCAATTTTAACATCAGCCAAAGATATTCTTTGTGGATTTTCATCAAAAAATTCTTCTGAAGGAATAAATTCATAAAACATTCCATTAGCAACCAGCAACAACATTCCTTTTTCACTTTGTGAATCCTGATACGCAATAAAACCTTCGGAAGCAGGAAACAACTCAATGGTATCCACTTTTCTCCCAATTAAATCTTCAAACTTATTGCGATAAGGTTCAAAATTTACCCCGCCGTAAACAAATAAGTTGAAATTTGGGAAAATCTCCCCCACTTTTTTTCCAGTGCGCTCCACCAATTTTTCAAAATACATTTGAACCCAGGAAGGAATTCCGCTAATCAAAGTCATATCTTCATTGATGGTTTCATCAACAATGGCCTCAATTTTTGTTTCCCAGTCTTCAATGCAATTGGTTTCCCAACTTGGCAATCGGTTTTTGGTTAAATAACTTGGAACATAATGCGCTGCTATTCCTGATAGCCTTCCGGTTTTTACACCATTTTTTTCATCCATTTCAGGACTGCCTTGCAAAAAAATCATTTTTCCGTTTACAAAATCGGCTTTTTTGGTTTCAGCAATATACGTTAACAAGGCATTTCGCGCAGCGCTGATGTGCATAGGCATCGATTCTTTGGTAAGTGGAATGTATTTTACGCCAGATGTAGTGCCTGAAGTTTTTGCAAAATAAAGCGGTTTTCCTTTCCACAAAACATCCGATTCCCCTGCAACAACCTTTTCTATATAAGGTTTTAAGGCTTCATAATCCCGAATGGGAACTTGTTTTTTAAAATCTTCATAAGACTTAATTTTGCTGAAATTATGGTCTTTTCCAAAAGTGGTGTTTTGGGCTTGGGCAATTAAATTTTTCAAAACATTTTCTTGAACTTTTACAGCATTTTTACTTTGCTTATAAATTCTTGTTGCAATGCTTTTTGCATATAGTTTTGCTAAAATTGACTTTATACTCATTTTATTCAAAATCGATATAATTAATTGGATTCACAGGGTATCCCTCATTCCACAATTCAAAATGCAGGTGTGGGCCTGTGCTATATTCGCCAGTGTCACCCGCCGAGGCAATCACTTCTCCCGATTTAACCATATCGCCTTGATGCTTATGCAATGCGGTATTGTGTTTGTAAACGGAAATAAAGCCCCTGCTGTGTTCTACAATAATTACATGGCCAGTTTCGGCAGTCCATTCGGCAAAAATTACGGTTCCATCGGCAACAGATTTAACGGGAGTTCCCATTTGAACAGCAATATCAATGGCAAAATGTTTGTTTTTAAGGTTATACCCATCGGTTACAACTCCTTTTACTGGTGAGAAAAAGACAATATCGGCACTTTTTGTCGCTTCATTAAAAATACTAAACCTATCAGTACTTTCAATATCCGACCTAAATTCCAAAACAATTTCAGAAGGATTAAAATTCATAGAATCTTTATCAAAATGCATGGTGTTTAAAACAGAATCTTTGTCGAACTGAACTTCAGAAATTTTACCGGTTAACAACTCTTTTACTTTTTCAATATAAAGATTGTTCACTTCCAATACCCGATTTAAGGAATCTACTTTATATACCAATTGGGTAGCCTCTCTTTTTAATTCGGTGGAAGAATATCCAGGAATATATTCTCTTAAATTGGTAAATGCGATTAAAAAAATGGTGCTTACAATTAACAATACAGAAAATAAAGTTCCAAAAATAAACACATTCAGCCTTGTTAATTTAAATGATAATTTTTCTTCAAAAGTATCTTCATTTAAAATAACCAATCGGTATTTATTAATTAATTTCTGTCTTAATTTGACCCTTTTTCTAGGTTTCTTTACCATAATAATGCTTCAAAATAAAATAAAAGCGAATTTTATATAAATAATCTTAAACTAATTGTTTAGACATGTTAAAACTTTTATAAAGTTACTGTTTATAAAAGTTCATTTCATCTATATATTTCCATACATTGGCTGGCAACATAATACTGATGTCTTTTTTGTCTTTTATGCCTTTTCTGATAAATGTTGATGAAATTTGAACGATAGGCGCATTTACCCGATGGATTTTTGGATGATTTACAAATTCTGGCTTTATTTTTTCTTCGGAAATTCTCGGATAAATATACAATTCGTAATTTTTTAGGATAGTTTCATAATTTTTCCATTTCTGAAAACCTTTCAAATTATCTTCCCCCAACAATAAACAAAATTGACGATTTGGGTATTTTTCTTCCAAGTGAATAAGCGTATTGATAGTGTAGTTTGGTTGAGGCAAGTTAAATTCTATATTGGATGTTTTTAATTTCGGATAATTTTCAATTGCAATGTCTGCCATAGCCAATCTATGATGATTGCTTAACAAGGTTTCTTTTTGCTTAAACGGACTTCTTGGCGTAACAACAAACCAAACTTCTTCCAAATCGGAAAATTCAACCATATAATTTGCAATAATCATGTGCCCGATATGAATTGGGTTAAATGTGCCAAAAAATAATCCGATTTTCATCTGTTAATTTTTATTTTTTTGTTGGTACAGCTGCTGTTCGCCATTAATCATTCTGCTGTGTATCAAAATTTGTTATGGCTCGTTTCATCTGTTTACATTTTATTTTTATTGGTACAGCTGCAGTTCGCCATTAATCATTCCTATGTGTATCAAAATTTGTTATGCTCGTTTCATCTGCTATTTTTTATTGTTTTTTATTTGTCAAATGGAACGCTTAGCATCTT
>JAQVGD010000233.1 GCA_028696945.1 Lutibacter sp. | reverse complement strand
AAACGCGCAGCGGAGTTGCTTATTGCCAATAAAGAATTGGCCTTTCAAAACGGAGAAAAAGAGAAACGCGCAGCAGAGTTGCTTATTGCCAATAAAGAATTGGCCTTTCAAAACAATATGAAGGAGAAACGCGCAGCAGAGTTGATAATTGCCAACGAGGAATTGGCTTTTCAAAATGTAGTAAAAGAAAAGCGCGCAGCTGAATTGATAATTGCCAATAAAGAACTCGCTTATCAAAATAGCGAGAAAGAGAAACGCGCAGCAGAGTTGCTTGTTGCTAATAAAGAATTGGCCTACCAAAATGAAGAAAAGGAAAAGCGTGCCGCAGAATTAATTATTGCGAAAGAGCATGCAGAAGAAAGCGATCGTTTAAAATCGGCTTTTCTAGCCAATATGTCTCATGAGATTAGGACACCTATGAATGGTATTTTGGGTTTTGCTGGCTTGCTTAACACGCCAAATCTAACAGGAAAAAAGCAAAAAGAGTATATTAAAATTATTGAGGATAGCGGAAAACGAATGCTTAATATTATCAATGATATTGTGAGTATTTCGAAAATAGAATCGGGAATATTGGAAGCTAATATTTCAGAATCTGATATTAATGAGCAAATGGCTTATATCAATAGCTTTTTTAAAGCAGAAACTGAGAAAAAAGGAATACTTCTTTCCCTTAATAATTCGTTGTTGAAAAAAGATTCTATTATAAAGACTGATAAGGAAAAACTCTATGCAATTTTAACAAACCTTGTTAAAAATGCCATCAAATTTACCCATGAAGGTTCCGTTGAATTTGGTTGCAATAAGAAAGGAAAATTTATTGAATTTTATGTAAAAGATTCAGGTGTGGGCATTCGGGAGGAACAAATAAAATTAATTTTTGAAAGGTTTAGGCAAGGAAGCGAGTCGCTTAGCAGAAATTATGAAGGCGCAGGTTTGGGATTGTCAATTTCGAAAGCTTATGTAGCATTATTAGGTGGAAAAATTTGGGTTAAAAGTGAAGAAGAAAATTTACTTGCAGGAAAGGCAGGAGGCTCCACTTTTTATTTTACCATTCCCCTGATTTCTGGATAAAATAAACAAACGGTTTTTGAAAGTGGAATTGATAAAAAATAAAATAGACCGTCTTAAATGCTTATAACTGAGGGTAAAATAAATAAAGTAATAAAAAAAATTAAAATAATATGGAAATACAATCCAGTATATTTGAAACACTATTTGATAAAGCAGAAACTTTTGGTAAAACAACATACGAACTTTCCAAACTAAAAGCTTTGGAAACAACCACGGTTGTGGCCACTTCCGTAGTGGCTAGAATTAGTGTTATTCTTATGATATCTATGTTTCTGCTTGTTTTTAACATCGGCGTTGCATTGTATTTAGGAGAACTTCTTGGTAAGTTTTATTACGGATTTTTTATTGTTGCGGCATTTTATCTGATTGCCGGAATTATCTTACATTTTTTTCTCCATAAATGGATTGAAAAACCATTGAGTAATTTAATTATTACACAAGCACTTAAATAAACCGACTTATGGAAAAAATTACAACACAACAAGAACTTAAAGCTGCCATACTTTTATTGGAACAAAAGCAGTTGCAAGAAGGAAATGAGCTAAAGAATCAATTTCGTGTGGCATACAACAGCGTTAAGCCTGCTAATATTATATTAAATACCCTGAAAAATCTTGGAGAATCCAGTATTGTAAAAGAGGGTATTTTAAACACATCTGTTGGTTTTGGAACGGGTTATCTTACAAAAATGGTATTTCAGGGTGTGGTTAACAGTCCCTTAAAAAAACTTTTTGGATCGGCATTAATGTTTGGTATCACAAATGTGGTGTCAAAAAACCCCGAAGTTATTAAATCGTTAGGAAGGAAGTTTTTTAACTTGTTTAAAAACCATTCATCTGATGAAGTAAATGAATCCGAAAACGAAGATATTTGGGATGAATACAAAGAATAGTCTCAATTTGCCATTTTACGTAAAAACGACAATTCTTCTGGTTGGAATTTTTGTGTTTACCAGCATGCTTTATATCGCCCAAGATATTATTGTTCCGCTCATCTTTTCAGTCATGATTGCCGTTTTGCTTTATCCCATTGTAAACTTTTTTGTAAGGATGAAAATGAATAGGGTAGTTGCCATCATTTTTACATTATTTCTTACCATTTTAGTCACAGCTTCGTTGGCGGTTTTAATATTCAGACAGGTAAGTATTTTTGCAGATTCCTGGCCAATAATGGTTGAAAAATTTTCTGTTACGCTTAACGAATTTACCCGTTGGGGATCGCGTTATTTCGATCTAAACCATTGGAAAGTGAATAGATGGATTGCAAACGCCAAAACAGATTTGCTCACAATGAGCGGTGCACAAGTTGGACAAACAGTATTTGCATTGGGCAACGGATTGATGGTGATGTTATTGGTTCCCGTGTATGTTTTTCTCTTATTATATTACAACAAACTTTTAATTGAGTTTACACACAGGGTATTTGCCAGTAGCGACCAAAACAGAATTAGCAAAATTATTTCCGAAACCAAAATCGTTATCCAGCGCTATCTTGCCGGATTGGTTATTGAAGCCATTATTGTTGCCATATTAAACACCGCGGCACTTTTTGCGCTTGGCATTGAATATGCAATTTTACTGGGGATTATTGGCGCGTTGCTCAACGTTATTCCATACATTGGAGGTCTCGTTGCGGTTGCTTTACCAATGGCCATTGCTTTGGCCACCAAATCCACAGGCATGTATGCTTTATACGTTTTGGGAATTTATTATATTATTCAGTTGATAGACAATAACATAATTGTGCCATTAATTGTTTCTTCAAAAGTAAAAATAAACGCACTTTTTGCAATCATTGTAGTTTTTGTGGGGAATGCTTTATGGGGTATTTCAGGAATGTTTTTGTCAATTCCGCTTTTGGCCGTCGTAAAAGTAATATTCGATCATATAGAACCATTAAAACCCTGGGGATTTTTGTTGGGTGACACAATGCCAGAAAATCCAATCATAAAACCAATCATTAAAAAAATTAAAAGCAAAATTTCATAATTTACTTTAATTATTTTGGCGTTTCCCCCCGCCGAAAAGGCGGAGGGTCGCGCTATTCGCTAAATCTTTTTTTCCATTTCATTTCAAAAAAGGATATCGCTGCTATCGCTAACGCAGATAGAATTTCAATTTTTTCTACATTGTACGGACAGGTCGCGACCTGTCCTTTCTTAATTTCAATTATCACGCGACCTGTCCTTTCTTAATTTCAATTATCAATTATTTAGTGCGCGTAACAAGATTCGAACTTGCACATTCTAAGCGAACACCAGCCCCTCAAGCTGGCGCGTCTACCAATTCCGCCATACGCGCATTGTCTTTTAAACAAAAAAAGCTAAGCGGCTAACTTAACTTTTTGTGACCGGGCTGGGGCTCGAACCCAGGACCACCTCCTTAAAAGGGAGGTGCTCTACCAACTGAGCTACCAGGTCAATATTCCTCTTTCTCAACGCGAGTGCAAATATACTATCTATAGTTCTACCTCACAAGTTTTTTTATATTGTTTTTTAAACGATATTTGTTTTTGAATTTTAGACGATAAAAATAAGTTTATGAAAATCGTTTTATTGGGCTATATGGCAAGCGGAAAATCGGCGGTTGGCAGAATTCTATCAGAAAAACTAAATATTCAATTTATTGATTTAGACAGTTTTATTGAGGAAAAGGAACAATTGTCCATATCCGAAATCTTCGAAACGAAAGGGGAGATTTATTTCCGAAAAATTGAAGGTATCTATTTACAAGAATTGCTTAATTCAAAAGAAAGCACTGTAATTTCTTTGGGTGGCGGAACACCTTGTTATGGGAATAACATAGATTTAATTGAAAACAAATCCAACTCATTTT
>JAQVGD010000232.1 GCA_028696945.1 Lutibacter sp. | reverse complement strand
ACAATATCGGTTTCAGCCTCAACGGAAAATACAGTTTTAATGAAAGCTGGGCAGCAGCGCCTTCTTTCACCTTTTTCCTGAAAAAGGATTACGTTTCCTGGTCGGTATTGGATCTGGATGTGAATTACCAGCTTACTGCCATCGAGAATTTAGGCGGGCTTTATGCCATTGGCGGATTAAACATGACCTTCTGGAAAATCAGTTATGATGATGTGTACGACGACATTTGGGGTGGTGCGTGGGATGCCAACGGCTCCGATATAGGTGTCAATCTCGGCCTTGGCCTAGATGTGCCGCTCTCCGAAAAAATAGCCTTAGCTCCCGAAGTGCGCTACACATTGGGCGGGGCAAATTTTTTCCGTGCAGCTGTTAAACTGATGTACGCTTTTTAGACAACCAATAATTTTTCTCATCAGCAATGCCTTCAACCCTTTGGGTTGGGGGTATTTTTTATGTCTTGAGTGTAAATTTAGAAATTATTAGGAATTTACGTAAGATTCTCAACTTTGGCAAAGGCTACGATAAACATTCAATAAAATTCTGTCTTTGTTATAATAGGGATACTCTTTGAAATAGAACTTTGTTATTGATAATTTAGTATTTTTGCTCAAAATTAATGAGTTAAAGTGAAAAAGATAACCCCAAGATTATTTGTAGGCATCAAGCACTACGATCCTTCTAAGCTTAGTGTTTTATTTCTCATAGTTTTTACTGTTTTCTATTCCTTGGAATACATATACTACAAGCGATCCGATCGCATTATTGCTTCTGATGTAATACATTATTACGCCTATTTGCCTGCGACATTTATTTATAAAGATCTTTCGCTAGATTTTGTTTATGAAGATCCAGGTCTTTTTGGTAGAATATTTTGGCCTGTTAATACGCCAAATGGAAAGCATGCGATTATGGTTACCATGGGGATGTCAATTTTATACGCTCCGGCATTTTTGATTACTCATTCGATTGTAAGTCTTACAGGTGGAGATACCAGTGGATTTAGTGAGCCTTATCGGCTGGGTCTTGTGATTATGGGATGGGTTTATCTTTTTCTAGCACTTTTACTTTTACGTAAGTTTTTACTTCGATATTATTCGAAATATGTAACAGCACTTACACTCTTAATTACTTTGTTGGGTACAAATTTGTTTCATTATTCTACAGCAGAAACAACAATGAGTCACCAATATAGTTTTTTTCTTTTTACGACATTTTTGTTGTTGACGATACAATGGCACGAAAAACCCCGGCTATCAAAAGCAATTCTAATAGGAATTGTCAGTGCATTAATCACATTAGTAAGGCCGAGTAATGTGTTAATAGGCTTCATTTTTGTTTTTTGGGGAGTTGAATCTTTTAGAGGGATCCATGAAAAACTTTTGTTTTTCCTCAAGAACTACACTTCTGTATTACTTATATTCGTTTTTGCTTTTTTGGTTTGGTCTCCTCAATTTTTGTATTGGAAGTTTTATACAGGAGACTGGTTTTTCTTAGGTTATGCGGAAAATGGTTCCAATTTCTTTTTTAGTAATCCGCAAATTATTAACAATTTGTTTAGCTATCGAAAAGGTTGGCTGGTTTATACACCATTGATGTTGTTAGCATTTATTGGTTTGGGTATATTATGGAACAAGAAAAGGGGTTTTGCAATACCGATCATCATTTACAGTATAATAAACATTTATCTTGTTTCCAGTTGGTGGTCATGGTGGTACGGTGGAAGTTTCGGAATGCGTGCTTATGTTGAAACTTATGCTGTTTATGCGCTGGGTTTTGCGGCTTTTATTGATTGGGCATTTCGAAGAAAAATGTATGTCAGAATACCTGTTCTTATAATTGTGCTTGCACTTGTGGGCTTTAGCTATTTTCAAACACGCCAGTATTATTATGGGTCTATTCATTGGATAGGTATGAATAAAGAGGCATATTGGCATCAGTTTTTAAAGCTAAAGCCCTATGGAGATTATTACAGGAAACTGACTATTCCAGATATGGAAAAGGCACGGGAAGGTATATATGAGTATAAACCTGTTGAATGATTTGTAATTACTGGTGATGCGTTAACTTTTGAGTAATAAACTGAATGCATTGATTTTATTAACTTATAGAACAAATCAAATAAACATATTGGCAGTAGTTTTAAGTTCTCAAACTATTCGGGGATTATTATTATATACTAACAATTCCAGGTATGAAAATGGTATTGATGAGTTTAAACCCTTTGAATGATTCCCCTACATTTTTTCTTATATAGCTTACTAATCAATTCTTTATAGAAAGTTTCCCTGAAAAAAATACCTTTCCCGAACTACCTGAATAAATGTATAATCCAGGTGAAAAATCAGAGATGTTGATACGAACAGGAAACGCTTCTGCTTTGAATACATTTTCGTAAATCATTTTTCCGTTGATCTCGAACAATTTTAGAGTAAATTGTTGGTTTAGAGGAACAGGAGCTTCAAAAATGATGTAGTCTTTGGCGGGATTCGGGTAAACATGCATCTTTAGCTTCGATTCAAATTGTTTTGTAGAAACTGGCTCGGTGCTTTTGTATAATTGCCCAAAATCTGACATGATAAAGGCAACCATTTCACTGTTCAGACATATTTTTTCATAGTTACTACTTAGATACGACAGGTCGATCCATGGCGAATCAAAAGTTTCCTTTTTAAGTATCAATCCTGAATTGCCTACTGCATAATAACTTCCGTTTTTGGTTATGATATGATTAATGCTCCTGTAGTCGGCAGTATCTGTGCTAAAGGTTTGTCCGCCATCAGTTGTATAATAAAATACCCCATTATTTGAACCTACCATACCTTCATCAGGGGATGCAAATGCCATGTGTTTTAACCTTGTTTCATTGTTGTGAAGTATGGTATCCCAGCTAATTCCAAAATCAGTTGTTTTTAATAGAAAATCATTACCTTCTAAAAGGTAATTGGATGAAGTTGATTTACAAAGCAAGTATGCCGTTGTGTCATTCACAATTTTTAATGATCCAAATCTGAATTGCACCCCGAATGCCGGAATCTCTTCTTCTACTCCATTAATATACCTGATAATATATCCGGGAGGCCAGTCAAACCTGTCCGGTTGATTCAGTGTCTTGGCAGGATTGTTATAGGTATGTAGGGCAAGACCAGTTAAGGTATCAATCATCTCACTGGCAACAAAGCTGCCATCACCAGTTGCTGATAGCCAATCTCCATAGCTTGCTCCATCATCTAAACTAACATGTATAAAACTTCCATTAGTAGGATCCCATATATGCCTCATTACTAAACCATTTTTCTGGCCATTTATAAAATTAACGCTTTTTGCTGTTTGACTTCCTTCAACATACCAACTTTCACCATTGTTTGTGCTGGCAGCTATAACAGATCCATAATCATGTGGGCTATATCCATCCCAATCTGTCACTGCCAGAATTTTGTCTGTACTGGTGACCGTGAAAGTGTTTCCGGTTATCGGATGATAAGTAAGTTGATAACCATAAACTGCCTGCCATTGCGCAACAACTACATTAGGTTTTAAATTTATAAGCAGGAAAATAATAAAAAGACACCAGGCGAATTTTAGTGTTTTCATATGCTAAGAGTTTTGGTTTTACGGTTCACCAAAACTAATCAATTTTGGATGATTAATCAAGATAAAAAAGTTCTATGTTAAAAGAATCTATCTCAGAAGTTTTTTCCTGTTTTATCAAGTATATTTTCAGGTAATCGCTACTTGGGTTGTAACCTTCCAGTTTTAAATTTATCGTGGCTGTTCCTGAAAAGTTTTCTTTTTGAGTGCCGTAAAACAAATGTCTTGAGAAATAGTATTTGTTTTTTCTATTAGTGTCATCTATGGTAACAAGCACTTTATCAGTGCACTCACTACATCTTATCTCGTAAATTAGCTTTGCACCAACTTGTTTGGAAA
>JAQVGD010000051.1 GCA_028696945.1 Lutibacter sp. | reverse complement strand
GGTTCAAGATTATCTTGAGCATCATAGAAATCCATCTAATAAAGATAGTGATGATAATATTATTTTGGAATAAGAATTTCATTCTTCATAGAAACCTATGGACTTGCAGTCCATAGTGGTTTAGTTCAACTTCCGTCTTCGGTCTTCCGACTTCCGACTTCCGCCTTCGGTCTTCGGTCTTCGGTCTTCCGCCTTCGGTCTTCCGACTTCCGTCTTCGGTCTTCCGCCTTCGGTCTTCGGTCTTCGGTCTTCCGTCTTCCGACTTTGAAAAATGAAATCGCTTTCGTAAAAAACCAAAGTCTTAAAGACAAATTCCCTTATATTTGTATTCTAAATATTTTTTGAAGATGAAAACAATACTAGACATTAATTTTAAGGATAAAAAAGCATTGGTTCGCGTTGATTTTAACGTGCCGTTAGATGAAAATTTTAAGGTTACCGATGCCTCAAGAATTGAAGGTGCAAAACCCACAATCGATAAAATTTTAAAAGATGGTGGAGCGGTTATTTTAATGTCTCATTTGGGAAGACCAAAAGGTGTTGAAGCCAAATATTCTTTAAAACATATTGTTGATGAAGTTGCTGAAATCCTTGGTGTTTCTGTAAAATTTGTTTCAGATTGTGTGGGAGAAGTAGCGGAAAAAGCTTCAGTAGATTTAAAAATGGGAGAAGTTTTATTGCTTGAAAACTTGCGCTTTCATGCAGAAGAAGAAAAAGGCGATGAGGCATTTGCCAAAAAACTTTCGAAACTTGGCGACATCTATGTAAATGATGCGTTTGGAACTGCACACAGAGCCCATGCTTCCACAACTATTGTCGCTAAATTTTTTCCTGAAAACAAATGTTTTGGAAGTTTAATGGCAAAGGAAATTACCAGCATAAAAAAGGTGTTGGAAGACAGCGAAAAACCAGTATTGGCAATTTTAGGAGGTGCAAAAGTGTCTTCAAAAATTACAATAATCGAAAATATTTTAGACAAAGTGGATTATTTAATTTTGGGCGGAGGTATGAGTTTTACCTTTGTTAAAGCATTAGGAGGAAAAGTAGGAAATTCTATTTGTGAAGATGATAAGCTAGAATTGGCACTCGAAATTTTAAAGAAAGCAAAAGAAAAGGGCGTAGAAGTTCACATTCCTGTGGATGTAATTGCCGCTGATGATTTTAGCAATGACGCAAATACGCAAATATGTGATATCGATAAAATTCCCGATGGTTGGCAAGGATTGGATGCTGGGCCAAAATCGATAGAAATTTTTCATAAAGTGGTCTTGAAATCCAAAACCATACTTTGGAATGGACCTGTTGGTGTTTTTGAAATGGAAAATTTCGCCAACGGAACCATTGCTTTAGGAAATTCTATTGCTGAAGCCACAAAAAATGGTGCTTTTTCTTTAGTTGGAGGCGGAGATTCAGTTGCGGCGGTTAAACAATTTGGTTTTGAAGATAAAGTAAGTTATGTTTCTACTGGTGGTGGCGCGATGCTTGAAAGCTTGGAAGGTAAAACATTGCCTGGAATAGAAGCTATTTTGAAATAATTAGTTTAAACATACTATATTTTAAACGCTTTTGAAATTTCAAAAGCGTTTTTCTTTTTTAAATGACTAGTTTTGAAATTTAAAAAAATTAAGTCAAAATGAAATACACCACGCTGCCAAATACCGATATAAAAGTTAGTAAAATTTGTTTGGGAACGATGACTTTCGGACAACAAAATACCGAAAGCGAAGCTCATGAACAATTAAACTATGCCGTTTCACAAGGAATAAATTTTATTGATGCAGCTGAAATGTACCCTATACCTGGAAGAAAAGAAACGCAGGGAAGCACAGAGCGATTTATTGGAAGCTGGTTGAAAAATCAAAAAAGAGAAGATTTAATTCTAACTTCTAAAGTAGTTGGTCCCAATGATTATTTTAAATATATAAGAGAAAATTTAGGTTTTTCTAAACAAGTTCTTCAAGAGGCGTTGGAAGAAAGTTTAAACAGGTTACAAACCGATTACGTTGATCTTTACCAATTGCATTGGCCAGAAAGAAATACCAATTTTTTTGGCAAACGGAATTACATTCACAATGAAAATGAAAAATGGAAAGACAATTTTAAAGAGGTAACAGAAGTATTTGATGGATTCGTAAAAGAAGGAAAAATTCGCCATTATGGAGTTTCCAACGAAACTTCTTGGGGATTGATGCGTCATTTAGAAGAAAGCAAAATAAATAACACAACGCGTTGTAAAACTATACAAAATCCGTATTCCTTATTAAACAGAACTTTTGAAATTAATTTGGCAGAAGTTTCTCAACGCGAAAATGTTGGCTTGTTGGCCTATTCTCCATTGGGTTTTGGAACATTATCGGGAAAATACTTAAATGGAAATTTACCGGTAAACACCCGATTGGTATTATTTTCTGCATATTCAAGATACAGCAACCAACAAGCCCGTATTTTAACCCAAAAATACTATGAATTGGCCAAGGAATTAAACAGGAGTCTGGCGCAAATGGCATTGGCTTTTGTAAACCAACAGTCATTTCTGACTTCCACCATCATTGGCGCAACAACGATGCAACAATTGAAAGAAAATATTTCAAGCATTGATGTGGTGCTTTCCGAAGAAATCTTGAAAAAAATTGATGAAATTCACGAATTACAGCCAAATCCTGCACCTTAATAACTGCACCTACAATTAGTTAATAATCAAATAAAAAAAGATAATATTATCCTTTTACCTGATTTTAATCATCTTTTATCCTCAATTTATATTGTTTTTTTGTAACAAATACAAGTGCATTAACTCAATTTAAACAATATGAAACGAGCATAACAAATTTTGATACACAGCAGAATGATTAATGGCGAACTGCATCTGTACCAACAAAAAAATAAAAATTAAACAGATGAAACGAGCCATAACGAATTTTGATACACAGCAGAATGATTAATGGCGAACTGCATCTGTACCAACAAAAAATAAAATATAAACAGATGAAATTTAAGCATTTACCAATTTCTACAGAATGAATCATAAATTCAATGGTTTTATGGATTATTTTATGTGGGAAATCATTTAATTAAATAGTACTGGACTGGTTAATATTTTTGCTGAAATTGGAATAAAATTGAGAGAAAAATCCAGTTTAATAGTTTTTGTCCATAACTTTTTAGCACAAAGAGAAATTGCAAACGGCGTTTAAAAATAATTGGACTTGGTTAATGCTTACCAATAAACCAACATTATTTTCTTCGAAATAAGAATTTTTAATTAAAGATTATGAGCATATTCAGAAAATTAATTCCACCGCCTGAATGGCGTTTGCCCGTACTAATTTTGACGGGTGCTTTGGCTGGTCTTACATTATATGCACTTATTGAATCTAAAGCAGTATCCTATTTATCGGACGACCCAAAAACATGTGTAAATTGCCATGTAATGACACCACAATATGCCACTTGGCGAAATAGCTCTCATAGAGAATGGGCTTCATGCAACGATTGCCACGTTCCGCAAGATAATGTATTTAAAAAATATGCATTCAAAGCTAAAGATGGTTTGTACCACGCATCGGTTTTCACAACACGTGGTGAACCAGAAGTGATTAGAATGAAAGAGGCCGGTGTTGAAGTTGTTCAAAGCAATTGCATTAGATGCCATGAGGATCAAGTAACCGATGCAAGATTGAGCGGAATTGTTGAAAATCATTTTAAAAACAGAACCGACAGAAAATGTTGGACTTGTCACCAAGAAGTTCCACACGGAAGCATTCACAGTTTATCTTCAGTTAAATACTATGGAAAAATACCGGAAGAACATCAAGAAACAATACCAGCCTGGTTAAGTAAACAGTTAAAAGAATCAGATAATAAAAAAGATAAATAAAATGGGTACAGAAAGAAAACCTTGGAAAAACTGGGTGCTATTTTTAGCATCTTTAGTAATAGTGTTTTTATTAGGACTATTAGTTTCATCAATAACAGCACGTAAAATGGAAGCTAAATTTGCATATACGCCATTAATTAAAATAAATAAATTGGAACCTAGAAATGAAGTTTGGGGAGAAAATTTTCCGCGTGAATTTCAATCCTATTATAAAACTGCTGATACATCATTTAAATCAAAATATAATGGTAATGCAATGATTGACATGTTAGATGTTGATCCTCGTTTGGTGGTATTATGGGCTGGATATGGTTTTTCAAAAGATTACAATCAAGGTCGTGGACATGCTTATGCAATTGAGGATATAACAAACTCATTAAGAACAGGAGGACCAACTGGACCAGAAGATGGGCCAATGCCATCTACTTGCTGGACTTGTAAATCTCCAGATGTGCCTCGTTTAATGAATGAAATCGGGGTTGATGATTACTATAAAGGGAAATGGGCAGGAAAAGGGGAACAAATTGTAAATCCAATTGGATGTGCAAATTGTCACGATGAGAAATCGATGAAATTGGTAATTACACAACCAGCATTAATTGAAGCTTTTCAGCGTCAAGGGAAAGACATAACCAAATCTTCTCATAATGAAATGCGGTCTTTAGTTTGTGCACAATGCCATGTGGAATACTATTTTAATAGTAATCTACCTGGAAAAGAGGGAATACCATATTTGGTTTTGCCTTGGGATGACGGACAAACTGTTGAAGACATGGAAAAATATTACGACAAGATTGGTTTTTCGGATTGGATGCATGCAATTAGTAAAGCACCAATGTTAAAAGCACAACATCCAGGCTACGAAGTATTCAAAATGGGTATCCACGCCAAAAGAGGTGTTTCTTGTGCAGATTGCCATATGCCTTACAAAACAGAAGGCGGACAAAAATTTACCGACCACCATATTCAATCTCCTTTAAATAATGTTGCCAATTCTTGTCAGGTTTGCCATAGAGAAGAAAAAGACGAATTGATTAAAAACGTATTCGATAACCAAGATAAAATTATTGAAAACCGTGATCAGTTAGAAAAATTATTGGTTCGTGCACACGTAGAAGCTGGTAAATGTTGGGAGTTAGGAGCTACAGAAGCTCAAATGAAAGATATTTTACAAGGCATTCGTTTAGGACAATGGCGTTGGGATTACGTTGCAGCATCTCACGGTGGTTCTTTTCATGCTCCTGTTGAATTGGGCAGAGTGCTTGGAAAAGGAATTGATATTACCCAAGAAACCAGAATTAAATTAGCAAAATTGTTAATGAAACTTGGGTTTGATGGTGAAGTTCCTTATCCAGCCATTGAAACAAAAGCAGCAGCCCAAAAATATATTGGTTTGGAAATGGAGAAATTAAAAGCCGAAAAAGCTACTTTCATAAAAGAGTTGGTACCAAAATGGAAGGAAGCAGCAAAAGCAAGAGAAGCAAAATATTAAAAGGGACAATGAGCAGTTAGTTTTGAGCACTTTTTAATAAATAGCACAATATGCACAACTGATAGCAAAAAAGATTATATTTAAACGCTTATGAGTGAAAATCCTTTAAATATTCAACGTAAACTTTGGGAAAATCCTTGGGGTTACGTTGAATCTTTTTTTATCGGATTTGGTTTAATTGTGACGGGCTTTTTCTTGGAGGTTCTTGCAACAACCAATAATACATTTACACTTACATATCCTTATAATGTTGTTTTTTTGGCAACTTATGTATTGCTGTTGTTTGTGTTGTACAAATGGTTTTCAACAACGCCATTGATAAGATGGCTCACCAAAGTTCCGGCATCAATTTCCAGTATTTCTTTGGTAACTATGATGGTGATGGTGATGGGAATTATTCCTCAGGTTACTTCTCAAAATAACTTGATTAATAATTTAGGATTAAATCATATTACAAGCAATTGGGCATTTTTATTAATTCTGTTCCAATTTCTAACTTGTTTGGGTTTAATTTCAATCAAAAGAATTTTACAATTTAAATGGTCAAATTTTGGCTTTATTTTAAATCACCTCGGTTTATTTTTAGCGTTAATTTCAGGTATTTTAGGTACTGGCGATTTGCAACGTTTATCTATAGATGTCTATGAAAACAAACCAAGTTGGATCGCAACAGATGCACAAAAAAAAAAAATTGAATTGCCTTTCGCTATTTATTTAAAGGATTTTTTTATTGATGAATACAATCCAAAATTGGCGTTGATTGACAATAAAACAGGAAGCATTGTCCATAACAATGGTAAAAATTTGTATCTGGTTGAAAAGGGAGAAACCTACTATTTCAATAACTTTGAAGTAAAAATTGATGATTTTTTACCAAATGCCGTCCGTTTTGGAATGCGGTATGAAGCAGTAAATGAAATAGGTTCATCGCCCGTGGCAAAAATTTCTGTAAAAAATACTGCAACTGATGCCATTCAAACAGCTTGGATCAGTAGCGGAAGTTTTAGATATCCTTATGAATCATTTAAAATCAGTGAGGATTATTCAGTAGTTATGACCATTCCTGAAGTGAAGAAATTTAGCTCAGACATAGATATTTTAACCCAGGAAGGGGAGCGAATAAGCACTGTTTTAGAAGTGAATAAACCGTTTAAATACAAAGACTGGAAAATCTATCAGCTAAGTTACGATGATAAAATGGGAAAATGGAGTGATTTAAGCGTTTTAGAACTTGTAAAAGACCCTTGGTTGCCATTTGTTTATATTGGAATTTTTATGATGATAGCAGGTGCTTTCTATATGTTTTGGATGGGAAATAAAATAACAAAAAATCAATAAAATGACTTGGATAGATTTTCCTTTATACAGTTCAATCACCGCAATCTTATGGATAATTGGATTGTTATTTTTGTTGATTTCTTACAAAAAAGAAGCGGTATTCAAAGTTGCAACCATAGTGTTTATTATAGGTTGGGCGGTGTTAATTTTTTTTATTATCAAACTTTGGATAGCGTTAAACCGTCCGCCAATGCGAACTTTAGGTGAAACGCGTTTATGGTATGCCGTATTTTTGCCCTTGGTTGGTTTTATAACCTACATTCGTTGGAAATACAAATGGTTTTTAGCGTATAGTATTGGTATGGCAGGAATATTTTTGGCCATCAACTATATGAATCCGGAAACCTATTCAAAAACCCTAATGCCCGCATTACAAAGTCCGTGGTTTGTTCCGCATGTGTTGGTGTATTTGTTATCTTATGCCGTGTTGGCCGCTTCAAGTGTTGTTGCTATCAAAGGCTGGTACGATAATTTAAAGGGAAATTTCAATATAGAAACCTTAAAATTAGCAGATAATTTAGTGTATATTGGTTTTGCCTTTTTAACACTAGGATTGCTTTTTGGTGCCTTATGGGCAAAAGAAGCCTGGGGACATTATTGGACTTGGGATCCTAAAGAAGTTTGGGCATTTTTAACATGGATGGGCTATTTAATTTACATTCATTACCGATATTTTCACCCGAATAATACAAAACAAGCACTTACTATTTTAGCGCTTTCTTTTGTTGTATTATTGGTGTGTTGGTTTGGCGTAAACTATTTGCCAGTTGCAAATACCAGCATTCATAGCTATACACAGTATTAAAAATATGCCAGAAATTTTTACGAATGAATAATTTTAAAAAATTAATAACCCAATTTTACCCGAACTCTTTTAAGTACTTCATCAGCAACTAATTTTGCCTTTTCAGCACCAATAGCCAAAGCTTTGTCAACTTCTTCTAAATTGTTCATATAATAATTGTAGCGTTCTCTTTCAACAGTATATTTAGCAACCAACAACTCGTAAAAAGCTTGTTTTGCGGTTCCGTAACCGTAATTTCCTGCTTCATAATTCAACCTCATTTCTGCAATTTGCACTGGTGAAGCGATTAATTTATACAAAGCAAATAAGTTACAGGTATCTGGGTTTTTAGGTTCTTCAAGCGGTTTGGAATCGGTTTTGATTTTCATAATTTGTTTTCGTAATTCCTTATCCGATAAAAATAAATTGATGGTATTTCCACTTGATTTACTCATTTTTCCGCCATCAGTTCCTGGAACCCACATGGTACCATCTTGAATTTTTGCTTCTGGCGGAACCAAAGTTTCCCCCATTTGATGGTTAAATCTGTTGGCAACATCACGTGCTATTTCCAAATGCTGTAATTGATCTTTTCCAACCGGAACAATTTCCGCATCATACAATAAAATATCGGCAGCCATCAATATTGGATAGGCGAATAAACCTGCATTTACATCTTCTAATCTATCTGATTTATCTTTAAAACTATGTGCCAAAGTCAACCTTTGATATGGAAAAAAACAACTTAAATACCAAGAAAGTTCAGTTACTTGAGGAATATCACTTTGGCGGTAAAAAACTGTTTTATTTACATCCAAGCCAAAAGCAAGCCAAGTTGCGGCAGTGCTGTAAGTGTTTCGACGCAATTCTTCCCCATTTTTTATTTGGGTTAACGAGTGGAAATTTGCTATAAATAAAAACGAATCATTTTTTGGATCGTTCGCCAGGCGTATGGCTGGAATAATAGCTCCCAATAAATTTCCTAAATGCGGTGTTCCCGTACTCTGTAGTCCTGTTAAAATTCTTGACATTTATTTCAAATTTTAGCAGCAAAAATACATATTTCAAAAAGAAAATAAGAATAGAATTTAAAATTACTATTTTTGGGTTGATGAACTGGGCATTCCAAATGTTGAATTGTAAAATAATGATAAATAGCAACCCTACTTTCTGGCAGTATATATTACAGCTTAAATATAAAAAGTCAACTTGTGAAATTTTTTAGATATTTTTTTATTTTTATTTGGCGTATTTGGTTTTATGCTTGGTTTTTATTGAGTATAATTCCTGTTTTTCCTGTATTAATAATAGTTACGTCTTCGGAAAAAATGTATCCTGCATTTTTTAAAATAGCTAGGGCATGGGCAAAAACCATTCTTTTTGTTATGGGTTTTAAAATAGTTTTGGAAGAAGAACAGGTTTTAAAAAAGGAAAAAAGTTTTATGTTTTGCCCAAATCATACCTCAATGATTGATGTTTTTGTGATGCTGGCAATTACAAAAAATCCGTTTGTATTTGTAGGAAAAGTTGAGTTGACAAAAATACCAATCTTTGGTTTTTTTTATAAAAGAACCTGTATTATTGTTGACAGAAGTAATTCAAAAAGCAGAATAGCAGTTTTTGAGGAAGCCAGGTTGAGGCTAAGCAATGGTATCGATATTTGTATTTTCCCCGAAGGATTGGTTCCAAGTGATGAAAATGTGGTGCTGAACGAATTTAAAAATGGTGCTTTCAGATTGGCTGTTGAATATCAAATTCCTATTGTGCCTATTACGATGTACGATTGCAAAAAACTATTTTCCTATACTTTTTTTAGCGGAAGCCCAGGAAAATTGCGTGTGAAAATTCATTCATTTATTAAAACTGAAGGATTAACCCTAAAGGACAGTAATTCACTAAAAAATCAAACTTTTAATGTTATTTATAATGAGTTGATTAGCGATATGGAACAACAGAAAATAAACACTTAAATTAAATTTTTTACGTTAAGTTAAAATGGACCTAAATAAAATAACTTTTTACGAACCCAAAGAAGAAAAGTTCAATATCATTTCACATGCCATTGGCTTGGTTTTAAGTATTGTGGCTTTCGTGTTATTGATAACTTATTCAAGTTTAAATGGAAGCATTTGGCATATTGTTAGTTTTGGTATTTATGGGGCAAGTTTAATTTTATTATACGCAGCATCAACATTTTACCACTATGCTAAAAATCCGAAATTACGCCATAGATTAAATGTCTTTGACCACTCAGCAATTTACGTTTTAATAGCGGGAACCTATACGCCTTTTACCTTGGTTGTTTTAAATGGTTGGGTTGGCTGGACTATTTTTGGTCTTTCCTGGGGTTTGGCAATTGTTGGCATTGTAATAAAGCTTTTTTTTACTGGAAAATATGATAAAATTTCAACTTTTGCTTATGTTTTAATGGGATGGTTAATTATTTTAGCCCTAAAACCATTAATATTGAACTTTCCATTTGAGGGTTTGATGTGGTTGTTAAGCGGCGGCATTTTTTATACCATCGGGGCAATTTTATACAGTATAAAAAAAATTAAATACAACCATGCTATTTTCCATGTTTTTGTATTATTGGGAAGTTTTTCTCATTTTATTGCCGTATTTTTTTATATTTTACCTATCAAAAAATAAAACAACAAACACGTAATTTTAAGAATTCTATCATTGATATCCGCTAAAAATTCATAAAAAATGATTTATCTCAATCAAAACGAGATTTTACAAACAGTTCGCCCCGATGGGACAAAAATAGCTCCAGAGGAGCTACATGTTTGTAGGAACATAAAATAATTTATTAATTAAAGCCCATCGGGCCGACCTGTTTATCAAAAATTTAATCGGACAATAATGGAATTCTATAATCATTTAAAGGAATTTTCAATAAAAAATAAAGTTTAAATGAATGAGAATCCCCTAATAGCGGATAGAAATATTATGATGATTAATTACATTTCTAAATAAAAAAAAATAAAAAAACGCTACTTTTTGAACATATATTCAAAAGTTGTATCTTGCATACAAATTTAACCAATGTTAACCCATTAAACATGCTACAAATTTTACTAGTTGATGACGAGAATGATGCTTTAGAAGCATTGGAATGGAAACTAAATAACTACATAAAAAACGTTGTTGTTAAAACTTGCAATTCACCAATTAAGGCCATTGAAATTATTGATAATGAAAAGCCCGATGTTGTTTTTTTAGACATACAAATGCCAGAGATGGATGGCTTTACAATGATTGAAAAAGTACAAAATAGAGACTTTAACCTCATTTTTACTACTGCCCATGATGAATTTGCTTTAAAAGCAATTAAAGTTTCAGCTATTGACTATTTGTTAAAACCTGTTGATAAAGATGAACTTTTGGCTGCAATGGATAAGATTAAAAAGTCTAAAAAGGGTGATTTATTAGAAAACAAATTACAATTGTTGTTGAACAATATTAACGACAATAATGATAAAATTAATATCTCTGCAGACGGCAAAGTGTATTTGTTAGACAAAGATGATGTTGTGATGTTAAAATCAGATAAAAGTTATACCACAATTTTTTTAAAATCAGAGCAGGAGATTCTAGTGTCAAAAACGCTTAAGGAAGTGGAGAAAAAATTCATGTTTCCAGAATTTTTTAGGGTTCACAATTCCTATTTGGTAAATTTAAATCACGTAAAGGAATACCTGAAAGGTTTGGGAGGAGAACTTATTATGACTAACGGTTTAACGGCAAGTATAAGCAGAAACAGAAAGGCTGAATTATTCAAAAGATTATACCTTGATAGCTAATGCTTTTAGATTTTAATGCTGAAATATATTCTTGGATAAGAGGAGGTTTATTCGTCTTATTTCTTTACCATTTCTTAATTTTCTTTCAAAATAGAAATAAATTGTATTTATATTATAGTTTGTTTTTATTGGCATTAACTATTTACTTGACACAACATGTTGTTTCTGAAGAATTAAAATCCTTTTATACCTATACCAACTATGCAATACAGTTTTTGGCTTATGCCGCCTATGTGGCTTTTGCTAGAGACTTGTTGGACACAAGAACATATCTCATAAAATGGGACAAATATTTTGAGCTTGAAATTAAAATATTGGTGTTGTTGGCACCTATTTTTATGCTCATTCAATTCTTTTTAGGATACGAATTTCAAGTTAAAGCTTTTACGGTAATTGCACCTGCCCTAACCCTATTTACCCTTGTTTCCTATTATATAATACTTACCAGAATTAATGATTACTTTTCTTTATACTTCGTTATAGGTTCTTTAATTTATGTTGTTTTGGTCAATGTAAGTTTTCTGGAAATAGTTGTTGGCACCGACTTTTTTATTAATAATGGCGTTCAGCCGATGTTTTTTGTTTATCTGGGAGCATTGCTGCAAAGTATCATATTTTCAGTTCTTCTTGGATTGATTATTAATAGAATTGAGCAAAAAAGCAAAAACGCTGAGATTAAATTGGCTATAAAATTGAAGGAAATGGAGGAACTTAAAATGACTGCGCTGCAAAGCCAGATGAATCCTCATTTTTTGTTTAATTCCTTAAATTCAATCAATAATTTTGTGATAAAAAATGATGTTGAAAAAGCATCGGATTATATCACAAAATTTTCCAAACTCATACGTGTTATTTTAAATAGTTCATCAAGTCCAACATCAACGCTTTCCGAAGAATTAGATGTTTTATTACTATATGTTAAACTAGAGCAAATGCGCATAAATGGCGGTTTTGACTATATTGTAAATGTGGATCAAAATCTGAATTTAGATCAAATAAAAGTGCCGACGCTTTTTTTACAGCCTTTTATTGAAAATGCAATTTGGCATGGAATTATGAAAAATGAGAATGAGAAAAATAAAAGAATTGAATTAACCATTAAAGAAGATCAGGGAAATGTGGTATGTATAATTCGAGACAATGGCATAGGTATCAATAAAGCCAGAGAACTAAATCAAATAGCTCAGAAAAAAAGGTTTTTTGGGACAGAAGCAACAGCAAACAGAATTAGAATTCTACATAAAAATAGGACTGTAAATATTGAAACAAAGGATATTTCTGTCGGTACAGAAACAGGTACCCAAATCTTGATAAGCTTTCCTTTAATTTAAACTAAAGCCAATTTTAAAATGAATATTTTTTTAATAAGTATCTCATAGTTAGCAGTAAAGAAGTTTGGGTTTAAATTAAGCGCATATCTTGGGGTCAATAATGCACATATTTTAAATAAAAACAAATAATTTAAAAATCCAAAATATCCATTCATTATCAAAACATTACCATTTGTATATTTTTTTTATCCATTTGCAAATTTTCGTTAAATGGAATGAGTTTCAGTAGTATATTTGATGCGTATTAATGTCAAGAGGGGTTTTGGCACTTTACACTAAAAATATTAAATAAGTCTTTGGGGTTGATTTATTTATTCCTTAAACATTTTAATGTATATATATATTAAAATGTTTAAGGTTTTTTTTGTTCTATATTTTGGAATAATCTCTATTAAATAAACCGTAATATATAAGGAAAGGAAAATGCAATAAGCAATTGATTTCTACCCCAATAGTCTTTTATCTTTTTTCTAAATTCGTTGATCTGTTTAATAACTTACCTTATTCCTCAATTAAAGAAAACCAATTTATGGTTGTTGATTGCTTAAATACAATATATTTACACAGGATTCTACGGTAAAAAGGACCATTAACAATTAACGATGATTCAAACCACCAAAGCCATAGTCATCAACACCATTAAATATGGTGACACAAGTTTAATAGCAACTTGTTATACCGAAAATTACGGCATTAAAACTTACATGCTCAAAGGCATTTTAACATCAAAGAAATCGACTGTAAAATTGGCCTATTTTCAACCTTTAATGGTGCTGAATTTAACGGCAAATCACAATAATAAAGGCACATTAAATTACATTAAAGAAGTTGAGGTTCTTAACTTTAACCATTCCATTTATTCAACAATTAAAAAGCAAACTATCGCTTTATTTTTGTCTGAAATAGTTTATTTTTCCATTCGTGAGGAAGAACAAAATAGCCAGCTTTATCAGTATTTGGAGACTTCATTTTTGTGGCTGGAGACTCATGATAATTGCGCTAATTTTCACCTGCTTTTTTTGTTGAATCTTACCAAATTTTTGGGATTTTACCCCGAAATGAAAGCGGTTAATACTTCTTATTTCGATTTACAGGAAGGAAGTTTTACCAACCAATACGTACCTAACGCAGTTTCCGGCAAAAATTTAGTGCAGTTTAAGAAGCTCTTAGGCATAAATTTTGATGTGTTGCATAAGGTTGATTTTAGTGCCGAAAACAGGCAAACCATATTAGCAATTTTAATTCAATATTTTGAATTGCATCTGAGCGGTTTTAAAAAGCCAAAATCATTAACTGTTTTAAAAGCTGTTTTTAGCTAATTATGAGGGTTACTTTTTTCTTTTTTCTTTTTTTAATCACAGCTTCAGCAAAATCACAACAGATTAAAGTTATCGACCACGAAACAAATTTCCCAATTAATAATGTGACCATTTACAATGACAACAGGAATCTGGTTGTTTATACCAATAAAAACGGAATTGCGGATTTGTCAATTTTTAAAGAATCCGATGTTCTTTCATTCAACCATTTATCGTATATTGAATTTGAAATTCTAAAAAGAGAGTTGGACATTATTGGTTTTGTTGTTTATTTAAGCAATAGCGCCGAACAATTGGATGAAGTGGTATTATCCGCCTCAAGAGGAAAAGAAACCAGGAGTAGAATTGCCGAAACAATTGCAATTGTATCAAAAGAAGAAATTAATAGAATGTCGCCACAAACCTCAGCCGATTTGTTGGCAAATTTACCCGGAATAAAAGTGCAAAAAACACAATTGGGCGGCGGAAGTCCTGTTATTAGGGGAATGGAAGCAAACCGGGTGCTTTTAGTTGTTGACGGCATTCGTATGAACAACGCAATTTATAGAACAGGGCATCTACAAAGTTCTATTACCGTTTCTCCCACTATTTTAGAACGCACCGAAATTATTTATGGTCCTTCTTCTGTAATTTACGGCTCGGATGCTTTGGGTGGCGTCATAAATTATTTCACTAAAATACCTGAAATTAACGCAGAAAATACTTTAAATACTTCAATCTTATCACGATACAGCTCTGCGAACGATGAAAAAACAAGTTATTTGGATGTTGAACTGAGCTTTAAAAAATGGGCATCATTTACAGCAGTTTCTTATTCGGATTTCGGCGATTTAAAAATGGGAAAAAACAGAAATCATGGGTTTGATGATTGGGGAAAAATATTTCAATATTCTAACAATACCAATACATTTTACAATCCGGTCGGTATCCCAAATCCCAATCCAAATTTGCAAAAAAATACGGGATATGACCAATTGGACGTGCTTCAAAAATTCTATGTTCCGCTCAATAAAATATCGGATTTAAGTTTTAATTTCCAATATTCAACCTCATCTGATATTCCAAATTTCGACAATTTAGCAGAGGTTTCCGATGGAAAACTTCGCTATGCAGAAGCTTATTATGGTCCGCAAAACAGGTTTTTGGCATCTTCCAGTTTACAATTCAACCCAGAATATAATTGGCTGGAAAAAGGAAGACTGGTTTTCGCTTTTCAACAAATTGAAGAATCGCGTATTGAAAGAAAAATGAATAGTTTAGACCGATTTTATCGTTATGAAAATGTGGATGTCTATAGCTTGAATGGCGATTTTTCAGTCCCGCTAAACAAATCAAAAGACAGAAATCTTTCTTATGGATTTGAATTAACGCACAATGAGGTAAGTTCAAATGCAATTGGGAAAGAAATAGCTGTTAACGGCAATGAAATAACTGGATTTACCAATAATTTTATAATCCAATCTCGTTATCCCGACGGTGGAAGCCAATATACAAGCGCGGCTTTATACACAAATTATCGACAAGACATTAGCAAAAAATCAACGCTTAATACCGGCATCAGGTTTACTTCCACTTTTTTAAAAGCACTTTGGGTAGATGACACCTTTATCACCTTGCCCGACATGGATATTTATACCGATAATAAAGCGATTTCGGCCACGGTAGGTTATGTTTACAAACCTTCTGTCAATTGGCAAATTAATACCCTTGTTTCCTCGGGTTTTCGTTCTCCAAATATTGATGATATTGGTAAAATCCGCTATAAAAACGGAAAAGTTACTGTGCCGAATATCTATCTAAAACCGGAATATCTGTACAATTCTGAAGTTGGAATACTTCGCTATTTCAACGAAAAAAAGTTTTTGGTAAGTACCAATGCTTACTATATGTTACTTCATAATTATATTGCACGTGGTAATTTTGAAATAAATGGCCAAAATACCTTGGTGTATGATGGCGTAACAGCCACAACTATGGCAAATATTAACAATGAAAATGCATATATAGCTGGCGGAACTTTCAGCTTTCAGGGGACGCTATTCAATCATTTTAAAACCAACGGATCTGTAACCTACACCAAAGGAGAAAGTTACGACAAAAAAACACCTTTATCTTCCATTCCGCCGCTATTTGGCAATTTAGAAGTAAGCTACAGTTTTCACAAGTTTCAAACTAGTTTAAACTACCGATTTAACGCTGCCAAAAAATTAAGCGATTACAATTTAGAAGAAGGAATTGACAATATAGAACAAACACCAATAGTTGCTGAAACTGGCAACTATTACGGAACGCCAAAATGGAGCACATTAAATTTAAGCACCAATTATCAGTTCTCTGAAAAGGTCTCAATTTCATTTAAAATCGACAATATTTTTGATATTCACTACAAAGAGTTTGCCTCTTCCATCAGTTCTCCAGGGCGAAATTATGTGGGAAATTTACTGTTGAAACTCTAAAAAACCAAATTAAAAACAATATCCATTAAAATAATATTTTGTGCTTGTCCGCCTTTTTGATGGGCGTTTCTCCCCCGCCGAAAAGGCGGGGGAGGTCGGGCTTTCCGCTAAATCTTTTTTTCCATTTCATTTCAAAAAAGGATATCGCTTCAATCCCTAACGCAAATTGATTTACGATAGCTGATTTACGATTTTAGAAGAAGAAATCTTTAGATTATGGATTTGGTTTTTAATATTTTACTTGCTTTTCATCATAGAATAAGCAAAATGATTTATGAAATTGGAATTTAAAAGACTTAAAACTTTTTTGCGCACTTTGCGGTTAATAAATTTTTAGTTCGGAGTTTTTTTATAATTTTTTTTTGCTTTTATCATAGAATACTCCGCTAGCGCGAGCGTCCCGCTCGTGACTACAAGTAATTTTAGGGATTTTTTATTTTCTTTATTTGCAATTATGCATAACTTTCCAAAAAAATCAGGTTACTAGTGTTATTGGGTACGAGCGGGACGCTCGCACCAGCGAGGGACTTAAAACTTTTTTGCGCCCTTTGCGGTTTTTATTTGCGTGCTTTGCGGTTAATAAATTTTTAGTTCGGAGTTTTTTATAATTTATTCTTGCTTTTTATCATAGAATACGCAAATTGATTTACGTCCCGATAGCTATCGGGATTAGGAATTTTGTCTGGCGCAATCAAATGTTAACCAAAACAAAATTGGCATTTTCGGTTAAAATAGAGATTAGTCAATAATTGACTTATTGTGATTTAAAACTTTGTGAACCTTTG
>JAQVGD010000231.1 GCA_028696945.1 Lutibacter sp. | reverse complement strand
TTATAAATCATTAATTACTTTAGTTTAACATTTATAAAATTTTTAAAGTAGCAGAATTAGAAAAATATAATATATAAATATAGCCAAAATATTGCTAACTATAAATCTTTCAAGCATCAATTTCCTCTTTCCAAACATATTACATATTTAACTACATAAACAGTAGTTATTGACCTATATTAAGCAACAATTTTCAAGTTCAAACAACTAAAAAAATCGTCTCATAAATAAAATTCTCACAAAATTTAGCTTTTAAACGTTCTTATTTGGAATTAAAAAAAAGTAACTTTAAAATTCTGTTTAATATTTGTTTGGCTACAACAGAAAACCCAAGTAATTTGTCTTGGATTTTTTTTGAAATATAAATACATCATTCGTGGTAAAATTTATTATAAGCCCATCATCATAATTGGCATATATACATTGAATTATTCCTATGACCACTATTAGCTGCAAGTTAATAATTCATAACCTGAAGGTCTGCAGTTCAATTCTGCATCACGCTACAGATCGAGAAGTAAACAATGAATTTATTGGCTTTAAACAAGAAAATAAACACGTTTTAGAACACAATTTGCTTGTGAAGAATTTTTCAACTTCAAAAATTTACAATGACAATGACTTTTTAAATAAGCGCTGGTGTGTTTACTTTTCTTTTTGAAACCATAAAACTGGGAAACTTGAACGAATGAAAACATTTACGAGAAGTCTAATAGCTATAAAACAAGGTATTTCTGGCTTGTAGATTTGAACTTCTAATATTTAATATTTTTCTTAATTTTCAAACTACCTCCAACAGTCGAGTTTTTTTATTGAATCGCTCTAACCACATCATGTTTGGTAATGATATGAAATTTATTGTTTCCCAAATCGACTAAAACGGCGCAATTGTTACGGTTGATGAGTTTTGAAATTTGATCGATAGAAGTGTCGCTCTTTACGATTGGAAAAGGAGCCCGCATCACTTCTTTAATGGGTTTACCAGCAATATCTTTATCATCAAAATACAAACGAAACAAATCGCTCTCATCCACAGAACCCACAAATCCGTCCACATCAGTTACTGGTATTTGGGAAATGTTGTAATTTCGCATGCGCTCAATGGCGTGCGATACCAGTTCTTCAGTTTTTACTGTAATCATTGGCATATCTATTCGGTCTCTGATTAAATCTATGGCCACCTTTTTTTCATCATCCAAAAATCCACGCTCGCGCATCCAGTCGTCGTTAAATATCTTGGCCACATACCTGCTACCATGGTCGTGAAATAACACCACCACCACATCATCTTTTGTAAAATGTTCTTTTAACTGTAGCAAGCCTTTTACTGCAGAGCCTGCGGAATTACCAACAAAAATACCCTCTTCTTTGGCTATTTTACGGGTATAAACCGCGGCATCCTTGTCGGTTACTTTGGTAAATCCATCGATGATACTGAAATCCACGTTTTTAGGCAAAATATCTTCTCCAATACCTTCGGTAATGTAAGGGTAAATTTCATTTTCATCGAAAATTCCAGTTTCGTGGTACTTTTTAAAAACAGAGCCATAAGTGTCAATTCCCCAAATTTTTATGTCAGGATTTTTTTCTTTTAAATATTTTCCAACGCCTGAAATAGTGCCTCCAGTACCAACACCTGAAACAAAATGCGTGATTTTTCCATCGGTTTGCGCCCATATTTCGGGGCCAGTTTGTTCATAATGCGCCAAGGTATTTGACGGATTGTCGTATTGGTTTACATACCATGAATTTGGCGTTTCTTCAGCCAAACGTTTTGAAACAGAATAATAAGAACGTGGATCGTTGGGATCAACATTTGTCGGACAAACTACAACCACCGCACCTACTGCCCTTAAAATATCCATTTTTTCTTTGGATTGTTTGTCGCTGATGACACATATTAACTTATAACCTTTCACAATGGCCACCAAAGCCAGTCCCATTCCTGTATTTCCAGAAGTGCCCTCAATAATGGTACCTCCTGGCTTTAAAACGCCCTGCTTTTCAGCATCTTCAATCATTTTTACCGCCATCCTGTCTTTCACTGAATTTCCCGGATTGAAAGTTTCCACTTTTGCCAAAACCAAGGCATCGATTTCTTTTGTAATTTTATTCAATCTTACCAAAGGTGTGTTTCCGATGGTTTCCAATATATTTTTAGCGTATTTCATCTGTTTAGATTTTATTTTTTTGTTGGTACAGCTGCTGTTCGCCATTAATCATTTCCCTGTGTCAAAATTTGTAATGCTCGTTTCATCTGTTTAATTTTTATTTTTTTGTTGGTACAGCTGCTGTTCGCCATTAATCATTTCCCTGTGTCAAAATTTGTAATGCTCGTTTCATCTGTTTAATTTTTATTTTTTTAGCGGTAACTGCTGCTGCCTACCTATCGGCAGCTAGGTTCGCTATTAATCATTCGATTGTATAGCAAGATTTGTTACGCTCATTTCATTTTTTTAGTTTTCAAATGCAAATATACATTTTTTGGATTATTGGTATGTTGGATTGTAGGTGTGTATCTAATTCTCATCTTCTCACATCTCATTCCACTATTCCATCATTCAAACTTAATAGATTTTGCTGGACTTATTTTTGCAATGATGATGGAAGGGATGATGAGCATGGACAAGCATAATAACAAAGTTCCAATATTCAACAAGGCAATGTAGCCAAAATCAATATAAACTGGAACGGTGTTTACGTAATAAGTTGAAGGATTTAAAGTTAAAATATCCGCATATTTTTGTACAAACAATAAAGTGAGCCCAATAAGGTTTCCCCAGAACAAGCCTTTTAAAATAAGATAGGCCGCATTGTACAAAAAGATTTTTCTGACGCTTAAATTTGAGCTTCCCAAGGCTTTTAAAATACCCACCATTTGAGTTCTTTCCAATATAAGCACTAGCAAAGCGGTAATCATATTGATACCAGCAACCAAAATCATAATGGCGATAATCAGCACCATATTGTTGTCGAATAAACTAATCCACTCAAATATGGAAGGATATTTTTCTATAACGCTTTTACTGTTTAAAGTGGAAGCGGTATGCAGATACACTTGATCACTTTTTTTCTGAATTTCGTTGAAATTGTTTAGCAAAACCTCAAATCCACCTACTTCATCAGCTGACCATCGGTTCATTTTTTGGATGTGGCGAATATCTGCAATTACAAAATTTTCATCAAACTCCTGAAATCCAGAATTGTAGATTCCAATTACATTTACCACGCGAATCCAAGGTGCTTTTGATGGATCTTCCTTTACAAAAAGAATGTTAAATTCATCGCCCAGATGAATATTGAGTCGGTTTGATATTTCTTCTGAAATAAGCACGTCATTAGAAACTTCCTTTGAAAAATCGGGCAACTTCCCTTTTATGAGGTATTCCCTAAAAAAAGTCCAGTCATAATCTGCTCCCACACCTTTAAAAATAATGCCCTCGAAATCCGTTTTAGTTCTGATAATTCCAGCTTTAGTGGCAAAAACCTGCACATTTTTGATACCATCGATATTGGTAAAATTCGGATAAAAATCCTGTGTTTTGGAAACTGGATTTAAAGTGATTTCCGAATTGTTGTCATCAAAATTGGAAATTTGAATATGTCCGTTAAACCCCGACAATTTTTCTCGAATTTTTTTCTGAAGTCCGATGCCTGTTGCCACGGAGACCATCATAATCACCATGCCCATCGCAATAGCGATAATCGCTATTTTTATTATTGGTGATGAAATGCTACTTTTGTACTGCTTGGCGGCAATAATGCGTTTTGCAATAAATAACTCGTAATTCAAATTGATCTATGATTTCTAAACGGCACAAAAATACATATTTCTTCTCTATTTCTCTGATGTTTTTTTGTTTGGTTTCCTGCTCATCACAAAATCGAATTTCAATTCACAACCATAAGTTTGGCAGCAATACCACACCCCAAGTCCAAG
>JAQVGD010000230.1 GCA_028696945.1 Lutibacter sp. | reverse complement strand
GTGCAGGTTCGTTTGTAAACTGAAGTTTAATTGTGTTTAAAACTCCTGAAGTTTGTACGGCTACACTAGGCTTGTTAAATAATTTTGCAAGCCAGTCAAATTCATCCTGATTCGTAACTTTATCAACAATTACAATTGCGTTATCGAGGTCGCCTCCTTTTATAAGATCAAGACGCAGCAGAGGTTCAAGTTCGCTCAAAAACACAAAAGTTCGACAAGATGCAACTTCTTTGGTAAAGTCCTTTAGATGAGTAAGAACAGCATATTGGTTCGACAATAAATCGGATTTATAATCAACCAAAACCTGAAGTTTGTATGAGGTGTCAGGAAATACATTTATTTCAATGTCTCTTTCTTCATCTGTAAAGCTAAGATTTTCGCGAACATCATAAACTTTAAGAGGCGCATCTTGCTCAACGATACCTGCGCGATGGTATGCTTCAACAAAATATTTGGAGCTACCATCGAGAATTGGTACTTCGGGACCGTCAATTTCAAAAATTACATTATCAATTCCAAGGGAATAAGTTGCTGCCAGCAAATGTTCGATTGTACTTACGCTTGCTCCATTTTTACCAATGGTTGTTCCCCTAGAGGTGTCTGTAACAAATTCAGCCAAAGCAGGAATCTCAGGTTTTGATTCAATATCTGTTCTGATAAAAATATATCCTGTATTGGGTTTTGCCGGTTTAATTAAAAGATTGGTTTTTTTACCGAAATGTAATCCCGGACCTTCCAGTTTTACTTCTTTAGAAATGGTCTTTTGCTTCATTTTTAAAAATAAATCTCTATGTTCAATCCTTATTAAAATTCGGAACAAAGATACAATTACTTAATTAAATTGAAAACATTTGAAGAATTAATGTTGTTGTAATCAAAAAATAATGATGAGTTAACCTGATTTATTAAGCGTTTTGAGAGAATTTTATTCTTCATTATCTTAGGCGAAACATATTTTTTTTATTTGATTTTGTGTTTTTATTACTTTTGCCACATAAATTTAAACAGTTATGAAAGTTATTAAGTTTGCATTTTTGGCGATTTTATCAATTTTATTTGCATGTTCTTTTTCGTGTAAAAATGGATCAAATGTTAATAATTTGGAAAAAACGGACAGCATTCCAGAAGTAATAAAGGCAGATTCTTTAGCCGACCAAAGTATGGTAATAGTTGTTGATACATTTGATACTGGCGAACCAATGAAGGTGCATTTTGCATGTAAGCAGAATAAAGATAGTGTTTACGAAAAGCAATATTATAAATCGGGAAAGTTATTTATCGAAGGCGCTATTGTTAGCGAACGCCGTCAAGGTAAATGGGTAGCATATTACGAAAATGGCAAAACCTGGAGTGTTGGATATTTTAAAGATGGCTTAAAGCATGGTAATAGCGATGTATATTACGAAAATGGTCAGTTAAGATATAACAAAAACTACGAGCAAGACGTTGCAGTTGGCTTGTGGAAATTTTATGATGAACAAGGAGCTCTCCTTGGAGAAGTGATGTATGAAAACGGCAAAATCCTTTGGCAAAAGGGAACAGCTGATTAGGTTAAGATTAATTTCGAACTTATATGTGTATCCGCTAACGCGGAATCTGAATCTCGATTATACAAAATTCTCTATGGATGTTAATGTCCTAACGGACAAAAAACCATAGATAATTGGCATTGTGCAAATCTTTTCGGTCACCCACCGACGTACCGACCACCGCTTACAAAAACATTTGCTAAGGTCGTTCGGCATTCAATCTAGATGAAACAAAATTCTCTATGGATGTTAATGTCGCTTCGACTCACTCAGCGCATCGCCTAACGGACAAAAAACCATAGAGACTTGGCATTGTGCAAATCTTTTCGGTTACCCACCGACGTACCGACCACCGTTTACAAAAACATTTGCTAAGGTGTTCTGCATTCAATCTGGATTATACAAAATTCTCTATGGATATAAATGTCCTAACGGACAATAACCCATAGAGAGTTTTTTTATTGAACCCCGAACTTCATTTTTACAATTTTCACATCACAATACCAAACATTTTTACTAATTTTGACAATTGAAAAATTTGAAAAATGGAATTACAAAATATTATAAATTCGGCATGGGATAATCGCGAGTTATTAAAGCACACAGAAACTGTTGAGGCTGTTCAAAAGGTGATTTCACTTCTTGATGCTGGACAGCTTCGTGTTGCTGAAAAATCTAACGGAAACTGGAGAGTAAACGATTGGGTGAAGAAAGCAGTAATTATGTATTTCCCGCTTCAGAAAATGGAAAAACTCGAATCTGGTATTTTCGAATATCATGATAAAATTCCACTTAAAAAAGATTTCGACAAGCTTGGTGTAAGGGTTGTGCCTCATGCAGTTGCGCGTTATGGCTCATATCTGGCTCCGGGGGTAATTATGATGCCATCCTACGTAAATATTGGCGCGTACGTTGACGAAAATACGATGGTCGACACTTGGGCTACCGTTGGATCATGTGCTCAAATAGGGAAAAATGTTCATCTTTCGGGAGGTGTTGGAATTGGCGGAGTTTTAGAACCTGTTCAGGCTGCCCCAGTGATAATTGGTGACAATTGCTTTATCGGTTCGAGATGTATTGTGGTAGAAGGCGTTAGACTTGGTGATGAGGTTGTGCTTGGTGCAAATGTTGTACTTACAGCCTCAACAAAAATTCTTGATGTTTCCGGACCAGAAATTATTGAATATAAAGGATACGTTCCCGACAGATCAGTTGTTATTCCTGGAACAATGCCGAAAAAGTTTCCTGCAGGCGAATTTAACGTACCATGCGCTCTGATTATTGGAAAAAGAAAGGAATCGACAGATAAAAAGACTTCGCTTAATGAGGCGTTAAGGGAAAATGATGTTGCAGTGTAAATAAAATTGATTAGAATGCCGTATATTGATTTACATAAAAGCAAACCATTTGACGAAAGCACTCTAACAAAGCTTTCAATATTTGAGCAATATGCTAAAAGTTGGTTGCCGACATTTTTAAAGCAAAATTGGGTTAGGGAGATAAATATTGTCGATTTCTTTTCTGGTCCTGGCTATGATCTTAAATTCAAAAAGGGGAGTCCTATTTTACTTCTCGAGACGATAGAATATCATTATAAAAGTATAATGCAGGGCAATAAAGTTATTAATTTGTATTTAAATGAGTATGTTCTAGAGAAATACCTAGATCTTCAGAAAAATTGCAGCGAATTTTTAGCAAATCATTCTCATTTAAAACCATTTGTAAAGATTGAATTCTATAATGAAGATTTTAACAATATTTTTGATTTAATAATTAAGAAAACCAAATCTAATCCAAGTTTATATATTTTGGATCAAAATGGGATTAAATTTTTAAATGAGGACAATTTTAAAAAACTTTTGCCACTTAATAAAACAGATTTTCTGTTTTTTATATCTTCATCGTATTTCAAGCGTTTTTCAGAGGATCCAGCATTTAAATCACATCTAGACATTGACTGTGAACTAATCAAAAATAACCCATATAAATTTATTCATAGAACTGTTTTGGATAAATATAAGTCTCTGATTCCCAAAGATTCTGAACTTAAATTGTTTCCATTTTCTATCAAAAAAGGTGCAAATATTCATGGGATAATTTTCGGATCTAAGCATATTTTAGGGGTTCAAAAATTTCTAGATATTGCATGGAAACAAAACTGTATAAATGGGCAAGCAAATTATGATATTGATGATGATAAAAGTAAGTTGCAATTGACAATAGACTTTTTTAATGAAGGGCAGAAGCTCTCAAAAGTAGATTCTTTTAAGCAAAGCTTAGAAGAATTTATCAAATCAAATAAAAAAGTTTCTAATGTTGAAGTATACAATTTTACATATGAACAAGGTCATATTAGAAGCCATGCTGATGATAAGCTTAAAGAACTTAGGAATCAGAGTAAAATTTTGTTTACGGGGCA
>JAQVGD010000050.1:2852-17347 GCA_028696945.1 Lutibacter sp. | reverse complement strand
TCAGCCAATGGATTTGTCTGGTCCATAAATTGAGACAATTGGTTTGTTCCAAAAAATGAATTGATTACAGATGACAATGTTTTTGCATTAATCAAATCTATTGGAGTAAACACCTCATTGTCACGTACATTCATACGTTCGCGAATGGTTCGAGCCATGCGAGACAAACCTACACCAAACTGACTGGCCAATTGCTCGCCAACAGTACGTACACGACGGTTTGATAAATGGTCAATATCATCAACTTCCGCTTTTGAATTGACTAATTTTATCAAGTTTTTGATAATGGTAATAATATCTTCTTTAGTTAAAACTTTTGCATCAATCGAAACATCTAAGCCTAACTTTTTGTTCATTCGGTAACGACCAACTTCACCTAAATTGTACCGTTGTTCAGAGAAAAATAATTTATCAATAATACCTTTTGCAGTTTCAAAATCTGGTGGTTCAGCGTTACGCAACTGTCTGTAAATATGCTCAACTGCTTCTTTTTCAGAATTTGTTGGATCTTTTTGTAAGGTATTGTGAATAATGGCATAATCAGCCATTTCATTATCTTCTTTATGAAGAAGGATTGTTTTTGATCCAGATTCAATAATCTCTTCAATTTGATCCTTTTCTAAGATGGTATCCCTATCCAGTACGATTTCATTTCTTTCAATAGAAACAACCTCGCCAGTATCTTCATCAACAAAATCTTCAAACCAAGTTTTTAAAACACGTGCGGCCAGTTTTCTACCCATGTATTTTCTTAATCCGCTTTTAGAAACCTTAATTTCTTCAGCAAGATCAAAAATTTCCAAAATATCTTTATCTCTTTCGTAACCAATAGCCCTAAACAAAGTAGTTACTGGTAATTTTTTCTTTCTATCAATATAAGCATACATCACTTGATTGATATCTGTTGCAAATTCTATCCAAGAACCTTTAAAAGGAATTACCCTTGCTGAATATAATTTTGTTCCATTTGCGTGGAATGACTGCCCAAAGAATACCCCTGGTGAACGATGCAATTGAGAAACTACAACCCTTTCAGCACCATTTATTACAAAGGTACCACTATGTGTCATATAGGGAATTGTACCGAGATAAACATCTTGCACAATTGTTTCAAAATCTTCGTGCTCAGGATCAGTACAATAGAGTTTTAAACGCGCTTTTAATGGCACGCAATAGGTTAAACCTCTTTCAATACACTCTTGAATTGAATATCTGGGTGGATCTACAAAGTAGTCCAAGAACTCTAACACAAATTGGTTACGAGTATCACTAATTGGGAAGTTATCGAGGAAGGTTTTATATAATCCTTCGGTACTTCTTTCGTCAGCTTTGGTTTTTAGTTGAAAAAAATCTTGAAATGATTTTACTTGAATATCTAAAAAATCAGGATATTCCATTACCATTTTAGCTGATGCGAAGTTAATTCTTTCGGTGATTTTTTTTGTTGCCAATGGACAAAAACTTTAAGTTAATAAAAACTATGAAAATATAAGAACGAATATATACACAAAGCGGTTTAGGTCTGAGGCTTTCACCCAGACCTAAACCCTAAATTGTGTTAGCTAATGAAAGCTTATTTAAGCTCAACCTCTGCGCCAGCTTCTTCTAATGCTGCTTTTAATCCTTCAGCTTCATCTTTAGAAATACCTTCTTTTATTGGTGCTGGTGCACTATCTACAATAGCCTTAGCTTCTTTAAGTCCTAAACCTGTTAATTCCTTAACCAATTTAACGACTGCTAATTTAGAGTCTCCAGCTGCTTTTAAAATTACATCGAATTCAGTTTTTACTTCAGCTTCGTCATCACTTCCTCCAGCTGCTGCTGGACCTGCAACTGCTACAGCTGCTGCTGGTTCAATACCATATTCATCTTTTAATATTTTAGCCAACTCATTTACTTCTTTAACTGTTAAGCCAACAAGTTTCTCTGCGAAATCTTTTAAATCTGCCATTTCTCTTTGTTTAAATTTTATTATTTAGTTTATTTAGTGCGCGTATTTATTTTTCTGATAATGTTGTAAGAATTCCTGATAATTTATTACCTCCAGATTGCAATGCTGAAATAACATTTTTAGCAGGCGATTGTAATAAGGTAATAATATCTCCAATAACTTGTTCTTTAGATTTTATGCTAACTAAAGACTCTAATTGATTGTCACCAATATAGATAGCTTCTTCAACATAAGCTCCTTTTAACAAAGGAATAAGGGATTTTTTACGGAAATCTTTAATTAATTTAGCTGGAGCGTTACTTGATTCAGATATCATTAAAGAGGTATTCCCTTTTAATATTGATTGTAAATCTCCAAAATCTTTATCAGATTTTTCCATTGCTTTTCCAAGCAATGTATTTTTAACAACTGCCAGTTTTATGTTTGCTTTAAAACAGGCTCTACGTAAATTTGATGTTTGCAAAGCATTTAACCCAGATATATCTGCAAAATAGATAATCTTACCTTCAGTCAATTTGGTTGTTAAAGCTTCTATTACTTGTGATTTTTCTTCTCTCGTCATAATTACTAAGTTTTAACTTTAATTAAACTGATTTTGTGTCAATACTGACTCCAGGACTCATTGTGCTAGAAAGATAAATACTTTTGATATAAGTTCCTTTGGCCGTTGTAGGCTTAAGTTTTATCAAAGTATTGATGATTTCATGAGCATTATCAATAATTTGTTCAGCATTAAATGATGCTTTCCCAATACCTGCATGTACAATACCAGTTTTATCAACCTTAAAATCGATTTTACCAGCTTTAACTTCTTTTACTGCTTTTGCAACATCCATAGTTACTGTACCAGTTTTAGGGTTTGGCATTAAACCTCTTGGGCCTAAAATACGACCTAAAGGACCTAATTTACCCATAACACTAGGCATAGTTATAATAACATCCACATCAGTCCAACCATCTTTGATTTTTTGAAGATACTCATCCAATCCAACATAATCAGCACCTGCTTCTAAAGCTTCTGCTTCTTTATCTGGAGTAACCAATGCCAATACTTTAACATCTTTTCCAGTTCCGTGAGGTAATGTAACCACACCTCTAACCATTTGATTTGCTTTTCTAGGATCTACGCCCAATCTAACAGCTATATCAATAGATGCATCGAAATTTACATTTGTAATTTCTTTTACTAAAGCGGAAGCGTCTTTTAAAGAGTATGCCTGATTTTTATCAATCTTAGCATGAGCTTCTTTTTGCTTTTTAGTCAATTTTGCCATTTTAATAACTGTTTTATTTTTTTATAGGAGCTTCTCCACTTACATTAACGCCCAGTGAGCGTGCTGTACCAGCTATCATAAGCATAGCAGATTCGATTGTAAACGCATTTAAATCTTGCATTTTATCTTCAGCAATAACTCTTAATTGTTCCCAACTTACTGTAGCAACCTTACTACGGTTAGGCTCCGAAGAACCTTTTTTTGCTTTAGCAACTTCTAAAATTTGCATAGCCGCTGGTGGAGTTTTAACCACAAATTCAAAAGATTTATCTTTATAAACAGTAATAGCTACTGGTAAAATCTTTCCTTGTTTGTCTTGAGTTCTTGCATTAAATTGCTTACAGAACTCCATAATATTAACTCCGGCAGCACCCAAAGCAGGTCCAACTGGTGGTGATGGGTTTGCAGCACCTCCTTTAACCTGTAATTTTACTACTTTACTAATTTCTTTTGCCATCTTTAAATCTTAAATTATATATTATACATAAATTGGAAGCTAATGCATAATATTTCCATTATTTCTGTAACAATTATGAAATTTTTTCAACTTGCATGTAACTTAATTCTAATGGCGTTTTTCTACCAAAAATCTTAACCATTACTTCAAGTTTTCGTTTTTCTTCATTTATTTTTTCAATAGTGCCGTCAAAACCATTAAATGGTCCATCAATTACTTTTACAGTTTCTCCAGTAATAAATGGGATTGCGACATTGTCATTTTGAACTGATAACTCATCAACTTTACCTAACATTCGGTTAATTTCGGATTTTCTCATAGGAACAGGATCTCCTCCTTTAACTTCTCCTAAAAACCCAATAACTCCAGGAATCGATTTAATGATATGTGGAAGTTCTCCGCTTAAGTTTGCTTCAATCATTACATAACCAGGAAAATAAACACGTTCTTTGTTTATTTTCTTTCCATTGCGCACTTGAATCACTTTTTCTGAAGGTACGAGAACTCTATCAACATAATCAGTCATGCCTAAACGGGCAATTTCGTTCTCAATATAAGTTTTTACCTTATTTTCTTGCCCCCCAATTGCTCTAACAACGTACCATTTTTTAACCGAATCTGTCATATTAAATTTTACTAATTAAAACAGTTTAAAATATTCAGTTATCACTGCTTGAAAAACTTTATCTACCCCAAATACAGCTAGCGCAAATAGAATTGTAAATCCTGCAACAACAACAGTCGATTTTTGAGCTTCTTCCCAAGAAATCCAAGAAACTTTATTGCGTAACTCCTCAAATGAGTCTTTTATGTAATTGATTAAATTCATTTTTTCAAAATTTGTATGGGTGGAGAGACTTCCTTCGACTACGCTCAGGATAAACTTCTCGCACCACTTTTTTTATTCGCACGGGTGGAGAGACTCGAACTCCCGACACCTGGTTTTGGAGACCAGTGCTCTACCAACTGAGCTACACCCGTAAACATAAGATGCCCCTCTTAAAGAAGCACCTATTTTATGTATTATTAGGTGTAATTAATTAATCTAATAATTCTGTCACTTGACCAGCACCAACTGTTCTACCTCCTTCACGGATAGCAAAACGCAAACCAACATTTAATGCGATTTTTTGATGTAAATCAACGTGAATAGTTAAGTTATCACCTGGCATTACCATTTCAACCCCTTCTGGTAACATAATAGTACCTGTTACGTCAGTTGTACGAACGTAAAACTGTGGACGGTAGTTGTTATGGAATGGTGTGTGACGACCACCTTCTTCTTTTTTAAGAACGTAAACCTCAGCTTTAAATTTACCATGAGGCGTAACTGATTTTGGTTTGCAAATTACCATACCTCTTTTGATATCTTCTTTTGCAATACCTCTTAATAAGATACCAACATTATCACCTGCTTCACCTCTATCCAATATTTTTCGGAACATTTCAACTCCAGTAACTGTAGAAGTTAATTTTTCAGCTCCCATACCAATAATCTCAACGGCATCTCCAGTATTTGCAACACCTGTTTCAATTCTACCAGTTGCTACAGTACCACGACCTGTGATTGAGAATACATCTTCAACAGGCATAAGGAAAGGTTTATCGATATCACGAGTTGGTAATTCAATCCAAGAATCAACAGCATCCATTAAATCCATAATTTTTTCCATCCATTTAGGCTCTTTATTCAATCCTCCTAAAGCAGAACCTTGAATAATTGGTGTATTGTCACCGTCATAATCATAGAAAGACAATAAATCTCTGATTTCCATTTCTACAAGTTCCAATAATTCTTCATCATCAACCATATCCACTTTATTCATGAATACAACCAATCTTGGAATACCAACCTGACGACCTAATAAGATATGCTCTCTTGTTTGAGGCATTGGTCCATCTGTTGCGGCAACCACAATAATTGCACCATCCATTTGTGCAGCACCAGTTACCATGTTTTTTACGTAATCCGCGTGACCTGGACAGTCAACGTGTGCATAATGACGATTTGCTGTAGAATATTCTACGTGCGAAGTATTGATAGTGATACCTCTTTCTTTCTCCTCTGGAGCATTATCTATTTGATCAAAGTTTTTTACTTCAGAAAGTCCTTTCTCTGCTAATACTACAGTAATAGCAGCTGTTAAAGTTGTTTTACCGTGATCAACGTGTCCAATTGTTCCAATATTTAAATGTGGTTTTGAACGATCAAAGGTTGCTTTTGCCATGGTTATTAAATTTTAATTTTTAAATCTTAGTTATATATAGTGTTAATTTCAATTCTAATTTTGAGCCAATGATGGGATTTGAACCCATGACCTCTTCCTTACCAAGGAAACACTCTACCCCTGAGCTACATCGGCAAAAAAAAGAGCGAGAGACCGGGCTCGAACCGGCGACAGTCAGCTTGGAAGGCTGAAGCTCTACCAACTGAGCTACTCTCGCAATATTTTTTTTTCAATTCCCTACTGCTTTATATCGCTATAAAACAATTGTGGTGAGAGAAGGATTCGAACCTTCGAAGCTTGCGCAGCAGATTTACAGTCTGCCCTCGTTGGCCACTTGAGTATCTCACCAATTTTTAAAGATCTGGCCGATAGAGATACTTTCTTCGACTGCGCTCGGGATAAAATTTCTACTTTTATATCCTCAAATAACTTCCTTCTGAAGCTATTTTTCATCTGAGCATTATTTCAAATTTTCGAGCCGATAGAGGGACTTCTTTCGACTGCGCCTGCCTTATGGACAGGCTGGCTCAGGATAAACTTCTCGTCCCTTTTTATAAACATCTCAATTAAATTAAAATATTTACTCCCAAGTCTTTTTCAATTTCAAAGAGCCGATAGAGGGACTTTCTTCGACTGCACCTGCCTTACGGACAGGCTGGCTCAGGATAAACTTCTCGTCCCTTATATAAACATCTCAATTAAATTAAAATATTTACTCCCAAGCATTTTAAAATTTCAAAGAGCCGATAGAGGGACTTCCTTCGACTGTGCCTGCCTTACGGACAGGCTGGCTCAGGATAAACTTCTCGTCCCTTATATAAACATCTCAATTAAATTAAAATATTTACTCCCAAGTCTTTTTCAATTTCAAAGAGCCGATAGAGGGACTTCCTTCGACTGCGCCTGCCTTACGGACAGGCTGACTCAGGATAAACTTCTCGTCCCTTTTTATAAACATCTCAATTAAATTAAAATATTTACTCTCAAGTCTTTTTCAATTTCAAAGAGCCGATAGAGGGACTCGAACCCACGACCTGCTGATTACAAATCAGCTGCTCTAGCCAGCTGAGCTACATCGGCTTTTACTCCACCAAAGAAGTACGCTATTTCTAACGGACTGCAAATGTATTAAAGTTTTATTTTTTAAACAAAACTTTTATGATAATTTTTAATATTTTATTTAGCACGTACTTTTTCTTTCTCTTTGGTTAGCTTTCTTTTTAGGGAATCTACAGCCACCATAGTGCCTTCTTCAAATGTTTTGCATTGTTTTTTAACCACAATGTCATTTCCTGGAATGTTAATTTTTATGTCAACTGTTTTATTTTCCTTTTCACTTGTTTGTTGTACCTTTAAAAACACTTCTGAATCTACAATTTTATCATAATACTTTTCTAAACTGGCTACTTTTTTTTCAATAAAATCAATCAAACCCTTATCCGCATTAAAATTTACAGATTGTACAATTACTTTCATAATAAATCAGTTTTTTTGGCTCCTTGGGTGAGCCTGGTTATATACTTCCTTTAATTTACCCAAACTACTGTGGGTATAAATTTGTGTTGACGCTAAACTAGAATGTCCAAGTAATTCTTTTACTGCGTTTAAATCGGCACCTTCGTTAAGCAGGTGTGTAGCAAAAGAATGCCTTATCACATGAGGGCTTTTTTTAACTTTTGATGACACCGCACTAAAATAATTATTTATTGTGCGATATACAAGCGTATCATATATTTTTTTACCATTTTTTGTTAAAAATAAATAAGGTTCTTCGCCTTCAATTCCTTCCCTAATCTTACTATATTTTTGTAACGATTCCCGTACAGATTTCAATAACGGAATATAACGTTCCTTATTCCTCTTTCCCAACACTTTAACAGTTTCATTAACATAATCTATGTCGGTGATTTTAATGTTGATTAATTCGTTCCTTCGTATTCCTGTAGAATAAAATAATTCAACGATCAGTTTATTTCGAACAGATTCAAAATCTCCGTCATCCAATGCATTAAGCACATTAAAAATCTCCTTTTCTGAAAATGGAATCTGAACTTGTTTCGACACTTTTAAAGCTTGGTGCTTTACCAAAGGATTTGTTTCTATTTGTTTTGTTTTTTGAAGAAATTTATAAAATGATTTTAATGAAGAAATTTTTCGGTTGATGGTACGATTGGAAATTTTTGAATTTACCAAACTTACAATCCAGTTTCTGATTTGGGCATAATTAACGTTTGTAATATTTTCATCACCGTATTCCTTATTGCAAAATATTTGAAATGAGATTAAGTCATTTTGATACGCCGTTATGGTGTGTTTCGAATATTTTTTTTCTAAAGCTAGGTAATTTAAAAAGGAGGTTATTGGCATAAAAAAAAACCGTTAGTACACAAATTTACGAATTGTTATTTGTATTTACTAACGGTTTATAAAATTGGTTAAAAAAATTAACCTTGCTCTTCGGTAGTTCTTAAATTCTGAACGTATTTCGCTTTTATGCGTTTAGCACGATTTATTACTGAAGGTTTGTCAAATTGCTTACGTGCACGTAAATTTTTCATCGTTTTTGTACGATCAAATTTTCTTTTATAACGTTTTAACGCCCTATCAATATTTTCTCCGTCTTTTACTGGTATGATTAACATAGTTTAGCACCTCCTTTCAAACTGTTCTCTTTTAAATTTTGGACTGCAAACATACAGCTAATTATTTTATTTATTGCAAAAGTCTCGTTTTTTATTTTGGTGCCCAGACAGAGTAACTTTTAGGTGGAACTTGAATTTTTACCCATTTATCCGCTTGTGTTACTGGCTCCCAATTTGAGTGACCAGTATAATCTTTTATTATAGTACCTATCCAATTGGTTTCAATCCAACGTTCTTGCCAGGAATTAGCATTATTTATGTAAACTACCAACCCTGCATTATTATATCCATTTCTTTTTGCAACATACTCATCTGTATCGGTATATAAAATATTAGTGCTACCTCCTGCTAAATTGTTATGAATCCAAATTAAATTATTTAATCTTTCTTTATTTAGCCACTCTTCATAATCTCTATAAAAAATTGTGGGGTAACCTTCATGAGTTAAAATATAGGCATACGCTAGCATTTTGCCTTCATAAATCTCATCTGTATCATGATTTGTCACAAAAGTTACTGCTTTACTTGCATTACGTTTCCATAACATATCATCATTCAATTTATTTAAATCATTTCCGTCAAATGCATCATTCATTTTATAATAACAAGCAAAATCGAAAGCACTTGCTTGTGATTCTGTAGTCCACCAATCTAATGTATTTACATTTGAATCCCAGTATTCACCAACTGAAAATCCTCCCACTTCAGTTCCCCAATCTTTAACTACCCAAGGAGCAAACCCTTTTACATAATCAAAACGCCAGCCATCATAACCAATAACATCTCTATAGTATTTAGCTACAGACTCAGGGGTTTTCCACAACCAATTTTGTACGTTAATTTGATCATGACACAAATCAGGGAAACCACCAAAAGCTCCAGAATCATTGCTATGATTGCTATTTGGATGAAAATCATCATAAGTTCTATTGAACTTCCCAGATAAAGGAGTAAAATTAGTCCAATTACTTAAGCCTGTAATTGGATTAATTTCACTATCCCCTCCACTATTATGATTAATTACAATATCAGCTATCACACTTAATTGTGCAGTATGGGATGCATTAATTAAATCTTGTAATTCCGTTAAAGAACCAAAACGTGTTTCTATACTGCCCATTTGATTATATTGTCCAAAGTCATAATAATCAAACGGATCATATCCCATAGAAAAAGCCCCATTTTGAGCTTTCGAAGCCGGAGGAAGCCAAATAGCATCAATACCTGCATCACTCCAACTTTGGACTTTACCTTTTACTGTGTTCCACCAATTTCCTCCTGATGGGACATCCCAATAAAAAGCCTGCATCATTACTCCTTCACCAATTGGTTTTAAACCTGTTCTCGCAGATGTTTGATAAGTTGATTCTATTTCGCTTTCTATCTGGGGTAATTCTTCAGAAGTTTCATTAGAGCAACCAACTAAAAAAAGAATGCCTAACAGCAATAATCGAAAATAAATTTTAAGGGGTTTCATAATTTAAAGTATTTAAAAATTTTGTTTAATTTATAAATATATTATAACATAATAAGAATTTAATTTATTACGCAAACGTTATAGTAATTAAAACTAATTTACAATAACGTTGTAGTATTAATAACTTTAAAATGAAATTTTATTACAAAAACAAAAAATCATCTAAAAAATAGTTTTAGATGATTTTCAAAATTTTATACCTAAATTCTTCTTATTTCGTTGCTTTGTATTCCTTTTTATCAATAATAATTTTTGCGATAATTTCCTTTAAAATCTCAGAAGTTCCTCCTCCTATTGGACCAATTCTACTGTCTCTTAACAATCTTGCCATTGGATAATCTTCCATATAACCATAACCACCTAAAAATTGAAGGCATTCATAAATCACTTTGTCGGCTATTTTAGTGGAAATCAATTTAGACATACTCGCCTCTTTTACAATATACAGACCTTCATTTAATCTTTTGGCAACTGAATAATTAAATTCTTTACACATTTCAACCTCGCTGGCCAAATCGGCGATTTTATGTCGCAAAGCCTGGAATTGATCTATTGTTTTCCCGAAAGCTTGTCGTTCAGACATATATTTTATGGCGTAATCTAAAGCAAATTCTGCCCTTGCGTGGGCATTGATTCCCATTACCAAGCGTTCTAAAGCAAAATGATTCATAATATATTGAAATCCTTTTCCTTCTTCCCCCATTAAATTCTCTTCTAAAATTACCACATTATCAAATGCAATTTCAGCGGTATCAGAAGCTCTCCAACCCAATTTATCCAATTTTGTTGCCGAAATTCCAGGGGTGTTTCTATCTATTATAAAAATACTGATGCCTTTGTTTCTGGCCGCTGGATTTGTTTTTGCGGTTACAATCAAATAATCTGAATAAACGCCGTTGGTAATAAATGTTTTTGAACCGTTAATTATGTAAGTATCTCCTTTTTTAACCGCCGTAGTTCTCATTGCAGCAACATCTGAACCTCCAAAAGGTTCGGTAATGCACAAACAACCTATTTTTTCGCCTTCAATACTTGCTGTTAAATAATTCTTTTTTATTGAATCACTGCCTTCTTTTTCCAAATGGGTCATTGCCAAATATACATGTGCCCAAATAGCTGCCGCAAAACCTCCCGAATTTACTTTTTGAAGTTCTTCTAAAAATATGACGGTATAAAACATATCCAATCCCAATCCTCCATATTCTTCTGGAGAATTTAAGCCCAAATAGCCCATTTCACCAAATTTCTTCCAGATAAACCTCTCAATGGTTCCAGTTTTTTCCCACTTGTCTATGTGAGGAATAACTTCCTTTTGTAAAAAATTCTGAAAACTTTTTCTAAATGCTTGATGTTCTTCTGTGAAATACATACTATTCATTGGAGCCAGTAACTTAAAATATTAATGTTGTTATTTAGCTTCCAAATATAGGGTTATTCTGTTAAATTTTTCCAAAGGGAAACCCTCAATTTTTTTCAATTCTTCAATAGATTGAATTTCAGCAACTTCATCTTTATAATTAAAGATTTTTTTAGTAAGTTCATAATCAATATAAACAATGGCCAACACTTCTTTAAAGGTGGCCGTATTGACATTTATTTTTTTGATAGTTGGTTGATTTATAACTTCAAAATACCGTAAAACTTTATTGGCAACTTCTTTATCCAGCGCCCAAACTTCAAAAACTTGGTCGTTAAAGGAGAATCCCTGCAATTTTGTGCGGTAATCAATAATTCTTTTAGCCAATTTTTCTCCAATACCGTTTACAATTCTTAAATCTTCTTCAGAAGCTGAATTGATGTCTTTTTTGACTATTGATTTATCTATTTTGTTATTTGAATTTTGCTTTTCCGTATTTTTTTCTGAAGTAACCCAGTCTGGAAATTTAAAATACGGGCTTATTTTGGCTAGTAAACTATCGTTTATCCCTGTTATTTTTTGAAATTGTTTACTTGAATTGATAAATTCTCCCTGAGCACGAAACGCAATCAATTTATCAATTTCACCTACGCTCATTCCAAGTTGATGCCCTTTAAAATCGGTTATATAATTTGGATTGAAGGGATAAATCTTAGGAATACTTTTTTTCATTTCCACACTTTTTAACGAATCCATTTCTTGTTGAAAAGCAATCATTTCATTTTGTGAAACCGTGTTATCTTCTTCTGAAGAAAAATCGACGAAAAAGAAAATACCTTGAAGAAAAACAATAAAAATTAACAAAAAGAAAATCCCATTTCGTTGATGCTTATTATAGCCGAAATGGGATTTTAAAAAATTCATATTTTTATTAAACTTAGTTTTTTATTTATTTTGCAATTACAAATCTAATAAATTAACTTAATAAACAATTCTATTAAATGCATTTTCATTAGTATTTCATTTTAAAATAAATAAATTATAGTTTTAAAAATATTTAAACCAATTTTGATCAAGGATCAATTGCTTTAATCAATAATTGAGCAACAGTCTCTTCATTATTTGGATCAATCAATACAAAAGCAAAATCACCAACACTAGGCACAAAACCTGCGTTTGCGATAGCAGCTTGAGCCAATGCACTATTTTCTCCTAGTACCGTATTAACTGGATCAATCACATACCAAATTGCTTTCTGTAGTGCTTCCCATTCAGCATCAGTTACTGGTGCAGGCTGATTTGCAAGCCAGTTTAAAGAACCCCATGGATAACCTGCATAAGCACTAGGCATACCTCCTCCTAAGTTAAGAGAAGAGTAAAATGTAACGTCATAGCATTGACCAAGATTAATAGTAGTAGTTTCATCTCCACACAATGCTCTATAAGCTACATTAAGATCAAAATCAGGAGAAATCGGACCTGGAACAAGCGAACCAAAAGTCATATAAAAATCATACGTACCAGTTCCGCTGATACACATATTTCCAGTTTTTGGAATATGCATATATGCTGGAAGCTCTATATTGGCATCATTTCCATCATAAGAACAATTTCCTACCACAAAATCAAATATTCCATCAGCTCCACCAAAACCTTCAACATCACCAGTATCAGAACTTGCAGTATCAGCAAAACTACCTGTATATACTATTACAGATGTACCATCAGGCATAGCCAAATGTATTTCAAAAGTGAAACTTTCTTCAACACCTACTCGATCAGGATACTCTATACATAGTGGAGAACCAACACCATGCCAACCAGCATTACTATTCTTTTGCGGATCATTTACAACATTTCCTTGTCCATCTTTTACAACAATACTAAAAATGGCTGGAAAATCATATCCATCATAATCTTGACCAAAATAAGGGCTTCCTTCATTATGGAACTCTTCAAAATATTTAGTACAAATATCTCCAAAGAAACATATTGTATGTACTTCTATTTTAGAGTATGCAAACCAAGCAAAACCGAATTCTTGATACTTATAAGGCTCATAACATAACACATCTACTTTTACTTTTACTTTGTCAAATGCTGATACAGTAAAAGGAATATTTGTAAAATTAAATTGAGGCCAAAGCAAATCATAGTAACTACCTTCTGCTGGTGATGCCCAAATTGCGGTTGTACCAGAATACACAACAAATTCAGTTAACTTATAATCTCCTGGTGCTAATTTTAAAACCTCTGTTTCGGTTTTATCATTTAAAGTCACTAATTGTAAAGTAAATGCTAGTTCTGCCGCTCCACCTGGACTTTCTAAAACTAGATTAACATGAGTAGGCACTAAATCAGAACATTTAGGAATTGAATCATTTCCTTCAACATTCTCTTTTCCTAAAACAAATGCATCCTTACTTGCAACTTGCTGTACAACGTTTGTAATATCAAATACTACATCTTGTTTTTCTAAAACAGCCATTGTTGTACCATCATCTTCACTACAAGATATAGCAAAGATTACTAAAAATAATCCTAGAAGGATTTTAAACGAATTTTTCATAATAATACGACTTAAGTTAATAATTAATAAAATATTATTATAATTATAATGGCATAGGTATCTTGTATAAAGGTAAAAGTATCATCAACTTATTATGAAGTTTTACTATTATTTAACCATTCAAACAAAATAAATACTATACTGCTCAAAAAGCTTTATACAATTATAATAATCACTGTTTAGTAGCTAATAGTAGCTAATGATTTTAAAATTTGTGGGGTTTAAATTTGTGGGGTTTAAATTTTAATAAGCTACCAGAATTTTTGATAAATAGTTTTTTTCATAGAAATATATTTATGTTCACAAATAATATAAAATATGAGGTTTCTTTAACTTATACTGAAATAATAATATAATAAAGCTTAAAGGCTCAATAAATATTAAAATTAAAATATAATTAGTGGTTCAAAAACAATTGGGGTAAATTTTATTTATGATATACAAATTTAAGCTTAAATAAATTTTTTATATCTCATAAACCTATAATTATAAATTGGGGTTTTATAATTTTAATGCTAAGTTATTAATTTAATACGGATT
>JAQVGD010000050.1:0-2752 GCA_028696945.1 Lutibacter sp. | reverse complement strand
GTGAAACCGTGTTATTTTCTTCCGAAGAAAAATGGACGAAAAGAAAACACTTTGAAGAAAAATAATAAAAATTAACAAAAAGAAAATCCCATTTCGTTGATGCTTATTATCGCCGAAATGAGATTTTAGATTATTCATATCAAATAGGTATCTTATTTTTTTGCCAACCTTTGTGCTTTGTAAAGCTGTCCCGACTTCAGTTTGCGCCAGTATTCATTTAAATCTCCTTTTACTTCACCCGACATTAAATAAAGTCCAATTATATTTGGAAATGCCATAGCGAGAATCATCATATCCGAAAAGTCTAAAACAGCACCCAAACTTACCGATGCGCCTACAACCACAAATACCAAGAAAAACATTTTATAAATCATTTCTGATTTTTTACTTTTTCCAAATAAATAAGTCCAAGCGCGCATTCCGTAGTATGACCAAGAAATCATGGTAGAAAACGCAAACAAAAATATGGCAACAGTTAGCACATACGGAAACCAGGAAATTACAGTTCCAAAAGCATCAGAAGTTAATTGAGCACCGCCCATTCCAACTACTTCATGTTTGCCAGTAAAAATTAAGACCAAAGCAGTTAATGTACAAACCACAACCGTATCAATAAAAGGTTCTAACAGCGAAACAAATCCTTCAGAAGGCGGATTGTTTGTTTTTGCCACACTGTGTGCTATTGCAGCAGATCCAACACCTGCTTCATTAGAAAAGGCTGCTCTTTGAAAACCAATAATCAACACACCAATAACACCTCCTTTTAGGGCTGACGGACTAAAAGCACCGTCAAATATTGCCGTAAATGCAGGGCCTATATTCTCTATATTGATAATAATTACCGCCATACAGGCAACAACATAAATAGAAGCCATGATAGGAACAATTTTTTCGGTAACCTTGGCAATACTTTTAATTCCTCCAACAATTACCGCCGCAACTAGCAAAGAAATAATAATACCAAACCAAAATCCGTGGCTAGCCAAATCGGGAATTTGTCCAGAAACTGCTTCAAATGCCTGATTGGCCTGAAACATATTACCACCGCCAAAAGAAGCACCAACACATAAAACAGCAAAAACGCCAGCCAAAACTTTTCCTAATGTTTTTTTATTTTGTTTTTCCAATCCGTTGCGCAAATAATTCATCGGACCACCAAAAACCCGACCATCAGCTGCAATATCTCTATATTTTACTCCTAAAGTACACTCCACAAATTTAGAAGACATTCCTAATAATCCAGCCAAAATAATCCAGAAAGTAGCACCCGCACCACCTAAAGAAATGGCAACGGCAACTCCAGCAATATTTCCTAAACCGACTGTTCCTGAAACCGCAGTGGCAAGTGCTTGAAAATGGGTAACCTGACCTGGAGCGTTTGGATCATCATATTTTCCGCGAGCCAGATCAATGGCATGCCTAAACCCTTTTATATTTATAAAACCCATTCGAATTGTAAAAAATAGCGCGCCAATAGACAGCCATATCACAATAAATGGAATGTTTTTCTGTTGCAAATCTTCATTTGGATGCAGTAAAGCAATTTTTTCATCATAATAAACAGCAGCATAATTGTGCGCTCCTTCCTCAATAACATCACTCTTTTTTTCAGAGTTGTATATAGATCCGCCTTCAGTTGCCAAATGTTTTAAGGTGCCATCAATAAAAGCCCTTCCCACTATTTCATTTTCTCCTCTGGAAATAATTGCAATGGTATCGCCTTCCTTCACTTTAGCACCATCTTCAACCAGCCATTTTTTAATCAAAAATTTTCCTTTTATTCCAGGACTCCATCCAGGAATCGGAATATTCGTTTTTTCTACATATACATTGGAATCATAAATTCCCACTGCGGAAAAAGGATCCCAAAACAAAACTTTGGCTATGGCATTTACAATAGGCGTAAAAGTTCCGTTAAATCGTTCTGAAATATTTTCCATAGGAATTTTATATTCTTTTGTGACTGTATTCCCAGCTGAATCAGTAATAACAACGCTGTACGGAACGCCTTCTACCAATCCGAAAGCCGTATTGGAAGTTATTGGCGCATTTTGGCTGCTCCATTTATAAGAGTAAGGTGGTGTGCCGCCATGGACTTTTACTTCTAATATTCCATCATTAATTAAACTCGATGGATTTATAATAGTTTCATTTACAGTAAGATTTTGAGAAAATGCAATCGCAGAAAATAGCAGAAATATAGGTATTAATAATTTTGAATTCATTGTTTATTGGTTGGTTCGTTCGTTGATTATAATATCTTGCTAAAAAGCCTCCAAGATGCTAAAAAATTTAACTTGTCACAAATTTTTAGCACAAAACTTCTTTTTTATTTACTAAGTGACTAAAAATTAGACTTATAAAATTTTGTATAATTTTTTAATTTGACCAAGCTTACTTATCATAATTAAAATTTATTGTTAATTCTGTTTCTGATTTGGGTTTTAGCATATATTTTAGGAGTGGTTATTTTAAAACCCATGTATAGAACAACCAGTTCTTCTGCATAAATCTATCTCTGAATATGCATAAAAAACGATACTTATCGTTACTAAAAATATTGTAAAAATCCTTTCAATTTGATCTAATTCTTGAAGTGTACCATAACCAACAGTTGCCATGGTAATTATTGTCATATCTAATACATCTACAAAAAACCCATTTGAAACAATCATAAAACCAGCAACCCCAATTATAACAATAATTATTAACAGAATAATTGAAAAGTATAATTTTGATTTAAATATCATAA
>JAQVGD010000049.1 GCA_028696945.1 Lutibacter sp. | reverse complement strand
TTATGAATATGCTCACTCATAAATCCAAAATTACATATCTTTACGCTACACCCGACGCAAGCGTCGGGGAATTCTATTGATTTACGCTACACCCGACGCAAGCGTCGGGGAATTCTATTGATTAAAATAATTAAATAGAAGTACTATGAAAAATAAATTAAATGGAATGTTAATATTTTTTCTATTATTAAATTTTATCCCACTAATAGCTCAAGTATTGAGTGGGCAGATTATTTATAAACAAAATATTGTAGAAAATGTTTTTGATTCTATTTCAAAGCAAAAAATAGATGTAAAATTTAAAGGTGAATTAGATTTTATAAATGAAAGCATCAGAAAAAATTCAAATTTATTTGAATTTGAATTAAAATTTAATAGACAGGAATCGCTATACAAATTAATTGAAAATATGCAGATTGATGGAGATAGAGGATATAAGATAGCTGCAAATTTTGCAAGAATCTATGATGTTAATTATACTAATATTCAAAAAGGAGAAAGGCTCGTTCAAATGGAATCTTTTGGTGAAAAGTTTGTGATTAAATATAATCTAAACAAAACAAAATGGGTACTTCATAATAAGTCTAAATTTATTAAAAATTATGAATGTTTTATGGCAACAACTACAAAAGTTGTAAAAAACAGCAAAGGTGTTTTCGAAAAACCAGTTGTAGCTTGGTATGCGCCTGCTGTATCTTTAAATTTTGGACCAAAGGGTTATGGAAATTTACCTGGATTAATTTTAGAATTGCAAGAAGATAAATTGATTTATTATGCTACAAAAATTAATTTAAATGTTAATCAGTCTATATTAATTACTAAACCAAATAAAGGTAGGTTTTTAAATGAGGAGGAATTTGAAGCTGAACGAAAAAAATTATTAAATAGTTATTGGAAAGGTAAGTAAACTTAAATTTTAATGGTGGATTTATACATTATATGTATGAAATATTTTAGTAGTTATCTTTTTAATTAGTTCATTATATATTCACTAAAAAAAACACATCAGGAAAGGAGGAATGTACAATTAGTTATGATAAAACCAATAAAAAGGAAATACCTAACACCAGTAATAATGAGAGGGTAATTAATGATATAAAAAAACACAAGCGATGTTAAAGCCTATTTAAACTGCACACAAAGGGTGTCTTTATATGGGATTAAAGCATCTATGGGGAATGATGCTGAAAAGGTATAAATTTAACTCAAATTTTTACTGGAAAAGATGAAGTGTTTTATTATAACATTACAACAAAGATGCTTTTACTTTAAAAAAGCAATATGGGAGGCCTTTTTTTATAAGTAAAAAACCAATGAATGGTATTTTACCAATAGAATATATAATATGTGCAAAATTGCAAAACAATTGTAATAAGCAAATAATTAAAATCGTATTATAATAAAAAATGAACTAAATAATTGCTGTTTTTAATAGTAATTGTTTAGTTCATTTAATAATCTAAAGAAATGAAAAAAAAATAATCATAATTCTAGCTTTATTTCCGATTAATTCTATTTTATCTCAAAATTTAATCGGCAAAGTAATCTATAATAAAGAATATACAAATACGATGTCGTTAAATTCATAATTTTTAAATAAATATAAAAATAATCAGGAGTTTATTAGAAAGGTTAAAGAAATTGATTCAAATAAAGAAGAATTAGTTAGAGAATTAAAGTTTGAATTAGTTTTTGAAAATAACGTAAGTCTCTTTAAAGTACAAGATTTTTTAGAATTAGAAAATAATAAATATTATGGTTTCTCAATTGGTCTGGAGGGTAGCAATATTTATTACACAAATCAAAAAAACAAAGAAAACATAAAACAAACAAATGCTTACGGAGAACTTTTCTTGGTTGAATATCCAATGCAAGAATGGGAACTTGTTAATGAAACAAAAAAAATAGGAGAATATACGTGCTATAAAGCAACAACAATAAAAACTGTTAAAGGCAGAAAAGGAATCATTAATACCCCTGTTGAAGCTTGGTACACTCCTGAAATAGCAATTCCGTTTGGACCTTTAGGATATAATGGATTGCCTGGGCTTATTATTGAATTATCAATGTACAATTATAAATATTATGTCAGTAAAATAGCGTTAAATTCAGGTAATGAAACGAACATTAAAAAACCAACACAAGGTAAAGTTATTACAAAAGAAGAGTTAGAAGAAATAGGTTTAAAAGTAATGAGCGAATTTAAAAAAGGGCTTTAAAATTCTAGATTAATTTATGTTAAAGAAAAAAATTGTTTTTATATGTTGTTTTTGTTTTAGTGTATTTTCATATGCTCAAACCATCACCTTAAAAGGTTCTGTAAAAGACAGTTTACTAAATCCGTTGGCTTATACCAATGTCATCGCTAAACCAATGGATGCAGCAAAAAATTTAAAATTTGCCATTACAGATGATGATGGTTACTACAAATTAGAACTTACCAAGGGCGACAGCTATACGCTTTCGGTTAGTTATTTAGGGTATAAAACAGTTAATTTTGATTTTGTCGCGATGGAGAATTCACAAAAAAACCTAATTTTAATTGATGCTCCAAACCAATTAAAAGAAGTGCTTATAGAGTTGCCCGTAACCATAAAAGAAGACACCATCACCTACAATACCGATAAATTTGTAACCGGCGATGAACGCAAACTAAAAAACGTATTAAAAAAACTGCCCGGCGTAGAAGTTGATAAAAATGGCAGTGTTACGGTACAAGGCAAAAAGGTAACAACTTTGTTGGTTGAAGGCAAAAAGTTTTTTGGTGGTGGTTCTAAATTAGCAGTTGAAAATATACCGGCAGATGCCATAGACAAAGTACAGGTAGTAGACAATTATAGTGAAATTTCCTTTTTGAAAAATGTGTCGGATACTGATGAAATGGCGATGAACATTCTCTTAAAAAAAGACAAGAAGCAATTTGCTTTTGGGGATATAGAAGCTGGAAAAGGCAATGAAGATTTTTACAGAACACACAGCAACTTATTTTATTACAGTCCAAAAACAAATGTGAATTTTATAGGTAATTTAAATAACACTGGCGAAAAAACTTTTACGTTTAAAGATTACTTAAGTTTTCAGGGAGGTATTAGTGCTATTTTAAAGGGAGATGGCTCCATTTATAATACTTCTGGCAGCGATTTTGCACAATTTTTAGAAACACAAGATTTGACAAGCAGCAACAATAAATTTGGCGCTTTGAACTTAACAAAAGTAGTTAACAAAAATTTAGATATTTCAGGGTACGCCATTTTTTCACATTCAAAAAATGAGACCCTTATAGAATCTAACAATCAATACACGGCTTTTACAGAAGAAAAAACAGATAAATCCAACACCCGAAATATTTTAGGCATTGCCAAATTTAATATTGAATATACCCCAACTATTAATAATCAATGGTATTTTAAAACCCAATACAAAATAACAGACAACTCTAAAATCAACAGTATTATTTCAAGCATTGACAATGAAAATAAACTTATTTTTTCAAATAACAGTGCCGATGCAACGTACCTAAACCAAAATATTGAATGGCATAAAAAACTATCCAAAAAACACACTTTTTCTTTTGGTGTTGACGTAACTTTTGACAAAAATAATCCAACTATGCTTTGGGAAACAAACCAGCCAATTTTACAGGGGTTAATTCCTGTTGAAACATCAGAAAACTATGTGCTAAATCAATTGAAGGAAACTGAAAACACCAATTTTAATGCAATTTTAAAACACTATTGGGTACTAAATAATTTTAATCATATTTATACAACCATTGGTAATAGATATATTTCCGACTATTTTTTTACAGACGACAGCCAGCAATTAGAAGACGGAACCTCAAATAATTTTTCATCGGCAGGTTTTGGAAATGATTTAGATTTTAAGCTGAATGATTTATTTATTGGTGTACATTATAAATTTAAAACTGGAATTTTTGAATTTAAGCAAGGTGCTTTCTTACATAACTACAATTGGGATGTAGAGCAAGAAACCAAACTAAATAAACATAAAGCTGTATTGTTACCTGATTTTTTAGCTAAAATTGAATTCAGCAGCTCAAAAAAATTGCAATTGAATTATCAATTGAAAAGTGCATTTTCAGACGCTTCAAAATTGGCAAATCGCTTTTATTTACAATCTTACAATTCCGTTTACAAGGGAAATGAAGATTTGGAAAATGAATTATTTCATACTGCAAGAGCTTATTTCAGCCGATTTAGTATGTACAGAGGCCTTATGCTTTTTGTCAATGTTAATTATACAAAAAAAATAAAAGGAATTCAAAACGCTGTTCAATTTGAAGGAACCAATCAATATATTTCTCCTGAAATGGTAAACAATCCAGAAGAGCGTTGGAGTTTTAATTTGAGTATTGACAAAAAAATTAAGAACCTAAAATATGGTTTAAAAACCAATGCTTCAACGTCAAAATATTTGCAAAATATAAATTCATCTTATGTAACCAACAAAAACAACAGTATGGGTTATACCCTATCAACAAAAACCTTGTTTGATAAATTTCCAACTGTTGAGATTGGATTCAAACAAAGCATTGGAAATTATACGTCAAGCAATAAAACTTCAGAATTTGTGACAAACGAGCCTTTTTTGACTGTTGATTATGATTTCTTAAAAAGATTTATTTTTTCCTTTGATTATGAAAATTATAACTATCAAAATAAAACCTTCAACCGAAAAAACACCTACCAATTGGCAAACGCAACACTTTCTTATAAAAATGAAGATAGTGCCTGGAGTTTTAAAATAGACGCTCGAAATTTATTTAACGTAAAATATAAAAATGAAAATAGTTTCTCTTCCTATATTATTTCAGATTCCAAAACTTATATTTTGCCAAGAATTATGATGTTTTCTATTGGTTATAATTTGTGATGCCTTTTGAAAATCACTTTAGCTCACGATTTAGACCGTGGAGCGAATGAAATTTTCTAACAAAAAACGCCTCAAAAATTGGAGGCGTTTATTAATTTATTTCAACAAAAGATTACTCTTCTTTCACTTCTTCAAAGTCAACATCTTCAACATGGTCGCCTTCCCCTTTAGGTTGTCCGTTTCCTGTGTCACCTGCTGGTGCACCTTGTGTTTCTTGCTCTGCTTTGTACATTTCTTCGCTGGCTATTTTCCAAGCTTCATTAATTTTTTCCATTGCAGTATCAATTTGTGCAATATCCTTTGTTTCATGGGCTTTTTTCAATTCAGCGAGTGCAGCTTCAATTGGTCCTTTCTTATCGGCCGATAATTTTTCTCCAAACTCTTTTAATTGTTTTTCTGTTTGGAAAATCATTGAATCTGCTGCATTAATTTTTTCAGCTGATTCTTTTGCTTTTTTATCTATATCGGCGTTTGCTTCTGCATCGGCTTTCATTTTCTTGATTTCCTCTTCAGTTAAACCAGAAGAAGCTTCAATTCGGATATCTTGAGTTTTACCTGTTGCTTTATCACCGGCTGTTACATGAATAATACCGTTCGCATCAATATCAAAAGTTACTTCAATTTGAGGCGTTCCTCTTTGTGCTGGTGGAATGCCGTCCAAATGGAAACGTCCAATTGTCTTGTTGTCGGCTGCCATAGCGCGTTCACCTTGTAATACGTGAATTTCAACAGATGGCTGATTGTCTGCCGCAGTTGAAAATATTTGCGATTTTTTGGTTGGAATGGTTGTATTGGCCTCAATTAACTTGGTCATAACATTTCCCATTGTTTCAATACCCAAAGAAAGTGGCGTAACATCTAACAACAATACATCTTTCACATCACCTGATAAAACACCTCCTTGAATGGCTGCACCAATGGCAACAACCTCATCAGGATTTACACCTTTTGAAGGTGCTTTTCCGAAGAATTTTTCGACAGCTTCCACAACAGCAGGAATACGTGTTGAGCCTCCCACCAATATAATTTCATCAATATCTCCAGTTGTTAAACCTGCGCCTTTAAGTGCCTTTTTACAAGGCTCAATAGTTCTTTTAACTAAATCATCAATTAATTGCTCAAATTTAGCTCTTGTTAAATTACGAACCAAATGTTTTGGTCCACTTGCAGTGGCAGTAACATAAGGTAAATTAATTTCAGTTTTGGCTGCGGATGACAATTCAATCTTCGCTTTTTCAGACGCTTCTTTCAAACGTTGCAAAGCCATTGGATCTTTGCGTAAATCAACGCCCTCTTCTGCTTTAAATTCCTCAGCCAACCAATCAATAACCTTTTGGTCAACATCATCACCACCCAAATGGGTATCACCATCAGTTGACAACACTTCAAAAACACCATCGCCCAATTCTAAGACAGAAACATCATGAGTTCCACCACCAAAGTCAAAAACAACAATTTTTTCGTCTTTTCCTTTTTTGTCTAACCCATAAGCCAATGCAGCCGCAGTAGGCTCATTGATAATTCGACTTACTTTTAGTCCAGCAATTTCCCCAGCTTCTTTAGTAGCCTGACGTTGTGCATCATTAAAATAAGCAGGCACCGTCACAACGGCTTCCGTTACTTCTGTTCCCAAATAATCTTCGGCAGTTTTCTTCATTTTTTGAAGAATCATGGCTGATATTTCTTGTGGTGTGTACAATCTTCCATCGATATCAACACGCGGTGTGTCATTATCCCCTTTTACCACTTTATAAGATACGCGCTCTGCTTCCATTTTAGATTCAGAATATTTGTTTCCCATAAAACGTTTAATTGAATAAACTGTTTTTAAAGGATTTGTAACCGCCTGACGTTTGGCGGGATCACCCACTTTTCGCTCCCCGCCTTCAATAAATGCCACAATTGAAGGGGTTGTCCTTTTTCCCTCTGCGTTAGGAATTACAACTGGCTCATTTCCTTCCATCACAGAAACGCACGAATTGGTTGTTCCTAAATCTATTCCTATAATTTTACCCATAACGATATATTTATTTTAATTTTTTAAACTCTGAATTACTTTATTCAATGATTATGCCATTGCAAAAATTATGTCAAATTGTCATAATTAAGTAGAAATACCCTCTTAATTTGTCACTGAAACCGCCTTAAACAGTAAAATCTTATAAAAATAGTGGGGATATTCAACAATGATATATCTTTGTGTACTTTTATAAAAAACAATAAAAATGGAGTGTATTTCAATTTTTGATATGTTAAAGATAGGAATCGGTCCTTCCAGCTCGCATACTTTGGGTCCGTGGCGAGCTGCCGAAAGATGGATTAACCACCTTAAAAAAGAGGATAATTTTACTAAAGTTACTTCTATAAAAGTGGATTTATACGGTTCACTTTCTTTGACTGGAAAAGGTCATGCGTCTGATTTGGCCATATTGTTGGGATTGCGGGGAGAAGATCCTGAAACTATTTCTACAGAAGAAATCATCCCCAAAACAAATGCCATCAAAACCAATAAAAAAATAAGTTTTGGCGGCGAAAACCTGATTGCTTTTAACCCAACTACGGACATTATTTTTAACAAAGAGTTTTTGCCATTTCACGCAAATGGAATAAAATTTACCGCCTATCAAAATGAGATTGAAATTTCTTCGGACACGTATTATTCGATTGGTGGCGGCTTTGTGGTTAGAGAGGAGCTGATTCACGCCAAGGAAAATATTAAAATCCACAAAACCTTTCCGTATCCGATACAAATAGCTAAAGAGTTAGAACTCTATTGTAAAAATGAACAACTTAAAATATCAGAAATTGTACTGGAAAATGAAAGATCACTGAGAAGCGATCAGGAAATTGACCACCAAATTAACCGTATTTGGGATACTATGCTTGAATGTATGTATATTGGCTGCCACACTTCAGGGACACTTCCGGGCGGATTGAATGTGCGGCGTCGTGCCTTTGATATTCATAAAAAATTACACGTTGATTTTGTCTATAGTTCTCCCGCAGAATGGTTACAAAGCATTCGAAAAACGGAAGTAAAGTTTCGGGAAATATTGAAATGGGTTAGTTGTTTCGCCTTAAGCGTTAATGAAGTAAATGCCTCATTAGGAAGGGTTGTAACGGCTCCAACAAATGGAAGTGCTGGTGTGATTCCTGCCGTTTTAATGTATTATATGGTAATTGAAAACCATCAAGCAAATTTTGAACATGTGAAACAATTTTTATTGGTAGCAGGAGAAATTGGAAGCATCTTTAAAAAAGGCGCAACTATTTCAGCCGCAATGGGCGGATGCCAGGCAGAAATTGGCGTATCCTCGGCAATGGCTGCCGGCGCATTGACTGAATTGCTAGGCGGAACTCCTGAACAAGTTTTAATGGCCAGTGAAATTGCGATGGAACATCATTTGGGATTAACGTGTGATCCAATCGGTGGTTTGGTACAAATTCCTTGTATTGAACGAAATACGATGGGTGCCATAAAAGCCATTAATGCCGCTGAGTTGGCATTAGAATCTGATGCTGCAAACGCAAAAGTGCCGCTAGACAAGGTAATAGAGACTATGTGGGAAACCGCAAAAGACATGAGTTCAAAATACAAAGAAACTTCAGAAGGCGGTTTGGCTGTAAGTGTAAATATAGCCGATTGTTAGAGGAAAATTAGAATTGTCTGATAGTTTGAAATTAGCTTGCGCAGTTGAATATGCCATTGAAAAGTTAGAGAAATCAAGCAGAAATAAATAACATGGCTATTGGTTATTATAAATCGGTAAAAGAATTGGACTTAGAAAGTAAATGCAATTAACATTTAAGAAAAACCCGCAAATTGCGGGTTTTTCTTTTATCATTATCAGAATTTTTATAAGCTGATACATTTTCAATTAATTTAACTAGTCGAGCTCTTCTTCACTTTCTTCATCTGCAATATCTTCAATATCGCTATCAAATACATCCTCAAAATTGTCTTCATCAGCGTCATAATCTTCCATAGTTTCTTCCAATTTCAAACTAATTTTAACAAGATATATCGTGTCTTCAAAACTTACTTCCACTGCTCTAACGGTTTCACCCTGCGCATTTTTGAAGGTAATGATGTCTTTGTAACCATAACCGTTAGGAAATTTTGCTACCAATAAATCTAAAATATCGCTGGTTAATTTACTGTAATCTACTATTACTCTTTTCATAAACTACAATTACATATTTAATAAATACGCGAATATTAACGGCACAACAATGGTTGCATCCGATTCTATTATAAATTTCGGAGTATTTATGTCTAATTTTCCCCAAGTAATTTTCTCATTTGGAACCGCACCTGAATACGAGCCATAACTTGTTGTAGAATCTGAAACCTGACAAAAATAACTCCAAAATGGCGTGTCTGTACGTTCTAAATCTTGATATAACATAGGCACCACACAAATAGGAAAATCACCAGCAATTCCGCCACCTATCTGGAAGAATCCAATACCTGTTTTAGAATTTTCAGTGTACCAATCGGCTAGGAAAGCCATATATTCAATCCCCGATTTCATAGTGCTTGCTTTAAGTTCCCCTTTTATTACGTAGGAAGCAAAAATATTTCCCATTGTGCTGTCTTCCCAACCCGGAACAACCATTGGTAAATTGGCTTTAGCAGCAGCAATCATCCAGCTGTTTTTTGGGTCAATTTCATAATATTGTTCCAACACGCCAGAAAGCACTAATTTGTACATGAATTCATGCGGAAAAAACCGTTCTCCTTTATCTTCAGCATCTTTCCAGATTTTGAAAATATGTTTTTGCAATCTTCTGAAAGCTTCTTCTTCAGGAATGCAAGTATCGGTAACTCTGTTTAATCCTTTTTCCATTAAATCCCATTCCTCTTGAGGAGTTAAATCTCTATAGTTTGGCACTCTTTTGTAATGGGAATGCGCCACCAAATTCATCACATCTTCCTCCAGATTTGCGCCTGTACAAGAAATAATATGCACTTTATCCTGACGAATCATTTCAGCAAACACCTTGCCTATTTCAGCGGTACTCATAGCTCCTGCCATGGAAACCAACATTTTTGAACCAGCAGCAAGCTGTTTTTCATAGCCTTTTGCGGCATCTACAAGTGCTGCAGCATTAAAGTGCAGGTAATACTTTTCAATAAATTGGGAAATTGCTCCTTTATTAGTCATAATCTTCGTCTTCGAATTTTGGTGATTTATTACTTGGTTCTTCAAAACCAAATTCATTTTCGTAATCGTCTAATTCTAAATTATCAAACTTATAGCTTAACATTTTATAATATAATTTTGCGGCAAGAAAATCTGATGATTTTTCTTTTTCATTCGGACATAATTCAACGATATCAAATCCGACTACATTTTTTTGTTTGAATATTTTTTTCAAAAAATCCAGTGTTTCATACCAAAGCAATCCTCCTGGTTCAGGGGTTCCTGTTGATGGCAATAAAGAAGGGTCAAAAGCATCCAAATCAAAAGTTATAAAAACATTTTTACCCATTAAATCAATGGCATTTTCCATCCAATAATCATCAATGGCCATTTCATGAGCAAAAAATACTTTATCGGGATCCATCACACTTTTTTCAAGAATGTCCATACTGCGAATACCCACTTGAATAAGGTTGGTATTTTGGCTCGCTTCATAAACAGCGCAGGCATGGTTACATTTTGAGCCATCATATTCCTTTCTTAAATCGGCATGTGCATCTATTTGAACAACCGTTAAATCATTGAAACATTCGTTAAAAGCTCTAATAGTTCCTATAGAAATTGAGTGCTCACCGCCAAAAATGGTAACAAATTTATTTTTTCTGATAAATGTTTTGGTAACTGCATGAACTGCAGCAACCATTTTTTCAGGAGAAGAATTTTCTGTCACGGCATCTGCCAAATAGATTCCATTTTTATAAACTTCAGAATCCGTTTCAATGTCATAAAGCTCCATATTTTCAGAAGCATTCAAAAATGCTTCTGGTCCTTTGTCTGCTCCTTTTTGCCAAGTGCTTGTCCCGTCATAAGGAACGGGGATTAAAACTATTTTTGAAGTCTCAATTTTGGTATATTGTTCAGATATACCTGCGTAAATTCTTTTATTCATAACCTAATATTTTTAAAAAATCGCTTGCTGTTTGTTTTTCTTTAAACACTTTAAATTCTAGTTTTCCTTCGTTATCTTTTGATATAATTATATGTTTCGGCTGCGGAATTAAGCAATGCTGCAATCCGCCATAACCTCCTATTGATTCCTGATAAGCACCCGTATTAAAAAACCCTAAATACAGAGGTTTTTCTTCTTTATAAATTGGTAAATATATGGCGTTTATGTGTTGTTCTGAATTGTAATAATCATCGCTGTCACAGGTTAAACCGCCTAACAATACCCGTTCATAAACATCGTTCCAACGATTTAAAGGTAATAAAACAAATCGTTTATTTATGGCCCAACTATCTGGTAAGGTAGTAATAAATGAGGAATTTATCATATTCCATCTTTCTCTGTCGTTTTGCCTTTTTTGGTATAACACCTTATAAATTGCACCACCGCTCTCTCCTACTGTATAACTTCCAAATTCGGTAAAAATATGCGGAACCTGAACCTCGGCATCTTCGCAGGCTTCTTTTATTTGGCTGATGATTTCATCGACCATATATTCATAATCGTAATTAAAAGCCAATGAGTTTTTTATTGGAAATCCGCCGCCAATATTTAAGCTGTCCAAACTCGGGCAAATTCTTTTCAAACTGATGTAAACTTTCAAACATTTACTTAATTCGTTCCAATAATAAGCATTGTCTTTAATACCGGTATTGATAAAGAAATGCAACATTTTTAGGTTTACCTTATGATTGTCTTTCACTTCACGTCTATAAAAATCGACGATATTTTTATAGCCAATTCCCAAACGTGAGGTGTAAAATTCAAACTTTGGCTCTTCCTCAGAAGCAATCCTGATTCCTATATTAATTTTCTTTTTTGTCCCTTCAGTAAGCAAGCCAATTTCTTCATAATTGTCAATAATGGGAATACAGTTTTTATGGCCATCATTAATTAATCGTTGAATATTTACAATATATTCATCTCTTTTAAAACCATTGCACAAAATATAGGTTTTATCTGTTATTTTACCTTCTTTTTTTAAATTTTCAATAATGTCAATATCAAAAGCTGAAGAAGTTTCTATATGAATATCATTTTTTAAAGCTTCATCCAACACATGTTTAAAATGAGAACTTTTGGTGCAATAACAGTAATGGTATTTTGCTTTGTATTTGTGCTTGTGCATTGTATTCACAAACATTGCTTTGGTTTTTTGAATATTTTCGCTAATTTTTGGCAAGTAGGTAAATTTTAAGGGCGTTCCAAATTCTTCAACCAATTTCATAGTATCAATATCATGAAAATGTAAGTTTTTATTGGAATCAATCTTAAATTCTTCTTGGGGAAAATCGAATGTTTGGTTAATTAAATCGATATATTTTGTGTTCATTTAGTATTTTAATTTTACAATTAATAAGGTAGTCATTTTTCGACTCAAATTAAGTTCAAAAATGGTTTGTTTTATCTATACTCTTAATACTAAATAGTTTTTTTTAAACCTAACAACTTTCAATGGGCTGTACAACTTTAAAATGTGTTTAAAAGAAGTCATTAAAATGCTTAATTCTTCGTTATATTTTTCAATGATTTTATGTTTTAAAGACTTGTAAACATACGTTTTAAACATTATAAAACGTATTTCATTCATGACTTTTATAAACGTTGGCGCAAACTTATATAAAAAATCAATACAAACTAAAAAAAATCTATATTTATCGTGTAAAAACCAACTCATTTTCTGTTGATAAGTTCGCATCAAAAGCATAACCTTTCTCATTAAAATTTTTCAAATCCTCTTTAGTTTCAACATTTTGATCTATGATAAAACGAACCATTAATCCTCTTGCTTTTTTAGAGTAGAAAGCGATTGTTTTTAATTTACCTTCTTTAAGATCTTTAAAAACTGGAGTAATTACAGGAACTTTCAACAATGCTGGTTTTACAACTTTAAAATACTCAGCGCTTGCTAAGTTAATAAATAATTCATCCTCAGCGAGTTCAGAATTTAATTTTTCAGTAATTGTATTTCCCCAAAACTGATATAAGTTCTCATTTTTTGCCACTTTTAATTTGGTTCCCATTTCTAAACGATAAGGCTGAATTAAATCTAAAGGCTTCAACAAACCATATTTCCCTGACAGGATTCTTAATTTATTTTGAAGCTGATCCAATTTATCATTTGATAAGGAATAAGCATCCAAACCGATATAAACATCACCTTTAAAAGCAAAAATAGCTTGGCGAGCGTTATTTAACGAAAAAGGCAATTCCCATTCTTGGTTTCTTTGCCAATTTAATTCGCCTAAATTTGGAGAAACACTCATTAAATCAGAAAGTTGTTTTGGCGATTTCGTTTTTAAAATGGCATTTAATTTTTCGGCTTCATCCAAAAGAATTCCTTGGCTAAATTGCTTTGTTGGAATTGATGTTTTGTAATCCAATGATTTGGCTGGAGATATTATAATTTTCATCTGTTTATATTTTATTTTTTATTGGTACAGATGCAGTTCGCCATTAATCATTCTGCTGTGTATCAAAATTTGTTATGGCTCGTTTCATTTTTATTTTTTGTCATCTTTTAGTTGAAATTCATTCAATAGTGCAATTTTATGATTTGTATTTTAAAAATAATCGATTAAAATTAAAAATTAATAAATGAATATTCGTGTTTTTTTAAATTATTATTGAAATAATCCTTAGTTAATAAAGCTGATTCATAAATTGTTGCATTTTTTCATACAGCAATCCAACGTGATAGCCATCTACTAATGCGTGATGAACTTCCACCGAAAATGGGATTTTTTTAATTTTATTATCATTGAATAATTTGCCAAACACCAATTTTGGAATTCCTTGTAAACTTTCGTTCCCCCTTCTTGCATGCTTAAACCCAGTGAAAGAAACCCAAGGAATTGTGGAGCAATGGATGATTCCCAATTCAGTTTCCCGAGTATCAAAAGCGATTCCTTTTTTATGATTTTCAAGTATTTTTTTACCGTTTACATCAAATGCTGAAATGGTTGGCTGAAACTCAAAATCGCAAAACGAAAAAGTTAAGTCATCATGTAAAATAGTAGAACCGATGTTTACGGTGTCAAATAAGTAAACTTTATCGTTTTTAAATCGCAATTTAAATTCGATAATTTCATTGGCACATTTTAAGGCAACATATAAACACGCCAAAGAAAAGGATAAATGATGCTGTTTGCAATACTTGTAAAGATTGGTAACTTCTAAATTGGCAGTAATATTAAAAAAAGGATCTTCATACGTTTTAAAAAAATTGTATTGCGCTTTTCTGTTCCAGTTTTCAACATCGAATTCTTTCATTTTATTCTTTTTGATTGATGGTATAGCTCCGCCATTTCTCCAAACACAATTGCATATCTTGAGGCAATTCAGAATTAAACTGTAGAAATTCTTTTGTAATTGGGTGCTGAAAACCCAAAGTTTTAGCGTGAAGCGCTTGCCTTGGCAATATTTTAAAACAATTTTCGACAAATTGTTTGTATTTGGTAAAAGTTGTTCCCTTTAGAATAATATTTCCACCATAACGTTCATCGCTAAAAAGCGTGTGCCCAATGTGTTTCAAATGCGCCCTAATTTGATGTGTTCTTCCTGTTTCCAATTTGCATTGAATTAAGGTAACATAACTGAAACGCTCTAATACTTTATAGTGTGTAATTGCAGGTTTTCCAAATTCGCCAGAAGGAAAAACATCCATTTGTAAGCGATTTTTTAAACTTCTACCAATATTTCCTTCAATAATTCCTTCTTCCTCATCCATATTTCCCCAAACTAAGGCATAATACAATCGTTCCGTGGTTCTGTCGAAAAATTGTTTGGACAAATGAGCCATCGCATATTCGGTTTTCGCTACCACCAATAATCCGCTGGTATCTTTGTCTATTCTATGCACCAAACCCGGGCGTTCGTTAGAATTTGTCGGCAAATTTTCAATATGGAAAATCAATCCGTTTACCAAAGTACCACTATAATTTCCATGACCGGGATGTACGACCATTCCTGCAGGTTTATTTACCACAATTACCTCATCATCCTCAAATAAAATATCCAAAGGAATGTCTTCTGCAACCAATAAATTTTCGTGGGGCGGATGTGCCAAAACAACGCGAACCACGTCTTTTGCCTTTACCTTGTAATTTGATTTTACAGGAATGTCATTCACCAATATATTTCCTGCTTTTGCCGCCTGCTGAATTTTATTTCGCGTAGAATATTCTATAAAATTCATTAAATATTTATCCACTCGCAAAGGTTCCTGACCTTCGCTGGCAACAAACCTGTAATGCTCATAAAATTCTTCTTTCTCTAGTTCGTCTATGTCTTCTGTTTTCATTCGATAATCTCATCTTCAGTAGTTTCTATTGCAGGCTCACCTTCATTTCCATCGCCTAATTTCAGGATAAGTTCTGAATCTTGTGGAATTTTATCGCCTGTTTTTATGTCTTTTCCATTAAATATTATACCTCTTACCACATCTTTCGCAATATCATTGACATAGATTTCCGTTGCGCTTATTCTAAATCCGATGGCCATTAATTGTGAAACAGCCTGTCTTTTTGTTTTACCATAAAAATCGGGTATTTCAACATCTTTATAGCCTGAAGGATTCAATGTTAAATAAATTTTTCTTTTTTCTTTCACAAAATCACCTGCTTCTGGACTTTGTTCAATGACAGATTTATTAGGAAATTCTGCATTAAAACTTGCAGAGTCTATAACTTCCCAGTTCAAATTCAACTCGTCTAAAGTTTCTTCAACTTTCTCCAAACTCATTTTTGACAAGTTAGGAACTTCAATTTTCTGGTCGTGATTGGTAGAAACATTTAACCAAAACACCATCAAAATAATCAATATCAATATAACGCCAAATGCCAGTAACAACTGCTTTACAAATACTTTAGATTTTATAAATTGAATAAAACTCATTTTCTCGTTTTTTGGTTTTGTGCAAAGATACTTTATTATTGTTTATTTTTTTAACTGTTTATTTATTGAATTGTGTAGTTGTTTATGCATCTTGTCATCGCGAAGTTTTTGCAAAAACTTCGAAATCTTTTGTTTGTTGATTTGTTTCTTTGAAATAAATAGTTATTTACAACAAAAAACTTCTAATATTTTAACTTCTAATCCTATCCCCAACCCTTTCCGAAGGAAAGGGAGTCTGATTTGAAATAAATAGTTATTTACAACAAAAAACTTCTAATATTTACCTTTTAATATTTAACTTTTAAACTGTAAGTTTGTATTTCAACTTATTAAACTTATAATGAAAAAAAATATTGCCATAATTATGGGTGGATACTCTTCGGAAGTTGAAATCTCTTTACAAAGTGGTCAGGTTGTTTATGAAAATATTTCAAAAGAAAAATACAATACTTATAAAGTTCATATTCTCAAAGAAAAATGGGTGCTTGTTGATGATGATGAGAATGAATATCCTATGAACAAACACGATTTTTCAGTAGAAATCAAAGGTAAAAAAATTAATTTCGACTGTGTTTTTAATGCCATTCACGGACATCCAGGCGAAGACGGAACTATTTTGGCATATTTTGAACTGATCGGATTGAGACACACTTCAGCACCTTTTTACCAAATGGCTTTAACTTTTAACAAGCGAGATTGTTTAAGCGTTCTGAAGCAATATGGCATAAAAACCGCAAAATCTTACTTCTTAAATAAAGGCGACAACATTATTGTTGAAGAAATAATTGCCAGAGTAGGTTTGCCTTGTTTTGTAAAACCAAATAATGCTGGTTCCAGTTTTGGAATTTCCAAAGTAAAAACCGCTTCGGAAATAATTCCAGCAATAGAAAAAGCTTTTAAAGAAGATTCGCAGATTTTAATAGAAGAATTTTTAGATGGTACGGAAATTACCATTGGCGTTTTTAACTACAAAGGAAAAATTAAAGTGTTACCAATGACAGAAATTGTAAGCGATAATGAATTTTTTGATTATGAAGCCAAATATTTAGGACACTCTCAAGAAATTACACCTGCCAGAATTTCAGAGGAAGTTCATGAAAAATTAAAAAAAATAGCCTCTCAAGTATATCAAATTTTAGACATGAGCGGATTTTCACGGTCTGAGTATATTTTAGTTAATAATGAACCGTATTTTCTAGAAATGAATACTGTGCCCGGCATAACAACGGCAAGTATAATTCCGCAACAAGCAAAAGCTGCAGGAATTAGTTTAGAAGAACTTTTTCATAATGCCTTAGAAATGGCTTTAAATCACAATTCATGAAACGAGCATAACAAATTTTGATACACAGAGAAATGATTAATGGCGAACTGCAGCTGTACCAACAAAAAAATAAAAATTAAACAGATGAAACGCCTACAACAGAATCATCTAACAGAAAAAAGAAAGATGCTAAGCGTTCCATTTGACAAATAAAAAAC
>JAQVGD010000048.1 GCA_028696945.1 Lutibacter sp. | reverse complement strand
AGAGTTAAAAAAAGAAAGATATGAGGGAAAGGAAATATTAAAAAAAGAAAAGAACATTACAGAAGAAGAAACATTTATCCCGCTGAAAACAGGTGGAAAACGCATTCCTTTAGATTATGATGAAAAAGGATTTTTTGTTATCACAGTCAATTTAACCAAAAGGGAAATAACAGTTAAACATTATTACAAAGAGAACCGACCGGGATTTATAATAAAAGGTCATTCTTCGGAATCAATTTTGCTTGCTATTTTAGAGAAAAATCTGGTTTCACAAATGAGTCATGCTGGTTATTTAGGGGCGGAATTAGTCAAAGCTGAAATGGCCATCAAACTAAACTTGAAATATACACAAGACCAATCTTTGAAGAAATAATACATTTATCTAATGAATATTCTTACCCTATCATTGGAGTTGACTGTCATTGAAAGATATGAGCTTATTTTGGCTTTTAGGTTAAGACAAAAGGACTACCGCTATGACCTCATAAAATTTATGCTTAAATTAGAACCTGTTCAAACCGACAAACATTCAATAAAAATTTGTTCTGGCGAAAAATCTCCACTTTTTACATCGCACAAATCATAATAAAAAATCCTTGTGGTGCATTTTGATCTTAGATGTTAGAAATATAAATTTAACAATTTTTACTTTTTAATTAATTTTACTCAAGTGATTACTTCTCCTATTTTATTTCGTTTTGAAGTTCAGCGTGCACACACGGATTGCGACGGATTGCAACGAAAAGCCCGACCCGCAGGCAAATGCCTAAAAATTTAACTGTAAATATTTTTGACAATTAAAATATCAATCAAAAAATTATTTAAATCTGTTTTTGCTATTTTATATTCATTAAATTTGTGAAAAATATAAAAAAGTCAAATAAATGCTCTTAATTGGAATAGCTGGAGGAACAGGAAGCGGAAAAACGACTGTTGTGAATCAAATTATACACGAATTGCCCACTGATGAAGTTTGTGTAATTTCACAAGATTCCTACTACAATATAACCACCGACTTGTCTTATAAAGAGCGTATAAAAATTAATTTTGACCATCCAAATGCAATAGATTTTGAACTTTTGATTGACCATTTAAAGAAATTAAAAAATGGTGAAATTATTGAACAGCCTGTTTATTCTTTTGTTACCCATAATCGCACTGCAGACTCGTTAATTACCCACCCAAGAAAAGTAATTATTGTTGAAGGGATTTTAATTTTTAACAGCAAAGAACTACGCGATTTATTTGATATAAAAATATTTGTTCATGCAGATACTGATGAACGTTTAATAAGACGTATAAAGCGCGATATTGAAGAACGTGGCCGAAACATAACTGAAGTGTTGGACCGTTATCAAACCACCTTAAAGCCTATGCACCAACAGTTTATAGAGCCCACAAAAAATTACGCTGATATTATTATTCCAAATGACCGATACAATACGGTAGCCATTGATATTGTTAGAACAGTAATAAGCCACAAACTTTAGCTGATGACTTTTAAGCAACTTAAAGACAAACCCACAGTAAGATTTATTACGAATCGATATGTAATAATCATTGCTATATTTGTGGTTTGGATGATTTTTTTTGATGAAAACTCATGGATAAATCAGCGGGAATTTGACAAAGAAATTGACAAACTTAATGTTGAAAAAGACTATTATAAATCACAGATTGAACAGGACAAAGATTTTATAAATAAACACAATGACCAAGAAGAATTAGAAAAGTTTGCAAGAGAAAAATACAACATGAAGAAAGAAAACGAAGAAATCTATATCATTGAATATGACACACTTCCTGAAGAATAGCTATAATATTTTAGCAAATTAAGTAGGAATACCGGCAAACTTCTAAAATTATTTCCGATTTTTGTTTCATATACCTTTATTATGAACAGTTTTATTACACAAGAATTTCCGCCAGTTTCGGCTGCAGCTTGGAAGCAAAAAATTCAGGTCGACTTAAAAGGAGCCGTTTATAATGAAACCCTTCTTACCAAAACCAATGAAGGAATTACCATCAAACCTTTTTACCACTTAGACGAATTTGAAAAATTAAATATTCCGCTTTCAAAAGAAGATTTCAAAATCTGCCAGAAAATAGTTATCTCTTCAGAAGTTGAAGCAAACCTTAAAGCCATTGACGCCACAAACAAAGGTGCCGATTCGGTAAAATTTATCGCAAAAAATCCATTTAATGCCGAATTATTATTTAAAAACTTACTGAATAAAAAAATAGAATTTCATTTTGAATTTGAATTTCTATCCGAAGTATTTATTGATGAACTTACCGAGTTGCTTAAAAACGAAACGGTATTTTATAATATCGATATTATTGGCAAACTGGCAAGAACCGGAAATTGGCACAAATCATTAAATGATGATTTTAAAATTTTAGAAACAATTATTCATAAAAATCCGGCTGCATTTATATTGGGTGTCAATGCCGCTATTTATCAAAATGCGGGCGCAAATACTGTGCAGCAAGTTGCTTATGCTTTGGCCGTTGCCAACGAATATTTAACAAGGTTTGGCGGTAAAATCTCCAAAAAAATTCAATTTAATTTTGCGGTTGGCAACAATTATTTTTTCGAAATTTCAAAAATAAGGGCCTTTAAATATATTTACAATTTAATGCTCAGCCAATATGAAACTGGGGCAAACGCCCAAATTTTTGCCGAACCAAGCTTGCGAAACAAAACCATTTACGATTATAACGTAAATATGCTGCGCACCACCACCGAATGTATGAGTGCCATTTTAGGAGGCGCAAACACCATTTCAAATTGTGCTTATGATGCCGTTTTTCATAATTCCAATGATTTTGGCGACCGAATAGCAAGAAACCAATTGCTCATTTTAAGGGAAGAAAGTGGTTTTAAACAAGCACAACATATTGCATCCGATTCTTATTATATTGAATCCATTACCAAGCAGATTGCAGAAAAAGCTTTGGATATTTTTAAGGATATTGAAAAAAAAGGCGGATTTTTATCTCAATTAAAAGAAGGAACTATTCAGCGAAAAATTAAAGAAAATGCACAAAAAGAACAGGCGCAATTTGATGCCGGCGAGTTGGTTTTATTGGGAACCAATAAATATCCGAATGAAAAAGATAAAATGAAAAATGATATACAGGTAAATCCTTTTATTGCAAGAAATCCACAAAAAACCCTAATTATTCCAATAATCCCAACTAGATGGGCGGAAAAATTAGAACAAAAAAGACTGAAAAATGAAGCGTAAAGATTTTTCACAACTAAAAATCGTCAGTCAAACTGAGAAAGATTCCTATTTTGACCATGAAAATTATGTTGCCGGAATTACGCCTTATTTAAGAGGACCTTATTCCACTATGTTTGTTCGTCAACCTTGGACCATTCGTCAATACGCCGGATTTTCAACTGCTGAAGAGAGCAATGCATTTTACCGCAGAAATTTAGCGGCTGGCCAAAAAGGTTTGTCCGTTGCTTTTGACTTGGCAACGCATCGCGGTTATGATTCGGATCACGAACGTGTGCAAGGAGATGTTGGCAAAGCTGGTGTGGCCATTGATTCGGTTGAAGATATGAAAATGCTTTTCGATCAAATTCCATTAGACCAAATGTCGGTTTCCATGACCATGAACGGTGCCGTATTACCCATTTTAGCGTTTTATATTGTGGCTGCCAGAGAACAAGGAGTTGCCGATAAATTACTGGAAGGAACGATTCAAAATGATATTTTAAAAGAATTTATGGTGCGCAATACTTACATTTATCCGCCAACACCATCTATGAAAATTGTAGCTGACATTTTTGAATATGCCAGTAAAAATATGCCAAAATTTAATTCAATTTCCATTTCCGGGTATCATATGCAAGAAGCCGGTGCGACCCCAGAAATTGAATTGGCCTATACCTTGGCCGACGGATTGGAATATATCAAAACAGGGATTGCAGCAGGAATGGATATCGATTCATTTGCGCCTCGTTTATCCTTTTTCTGGGCTATTGGCATGGATCATTTTAGTGAAATTGCCAAAATGAGAGCCGCACGTATGTTGTGGGCAAAAATGGTAAAACAATTCAATCCTAAAAATCCTAAATCGTTGGTATTGCGCACCCATTGCCAAACAAGCGGCTGGAGTTTAACAGAACAGGATCCGTTTAACAATGTGGCACGAACCGCCATTGAAGCCATGGCAGCAGCTTTTGGCGGCACGCAAAGTTTGCATACCAATGCGCTTGATGAAGCCATCGCCTTGCCAACCGATTTCTCAGCGAGAATTGCACGTAATACCCAAATTTATATTCAGGAGGAAACAAAAATTACCAAAACTGTCGATCCTTGGGCAGGTTCTGATTTCGTTGAAAAACGCACAGAAGACATGGTAAATAAAGCTTGGGAATTGTTGCAGGAGGTTGCCGAACTGGGCGGAATGACCAAAGCCATTGAACAAGGAATCCCAAAATTGCGCATTGAAGAAGCTTCCGCAAAAAAACAAGCCAGAATTGACAGCACGCGCGATATTATTGTCGGTGTCAATAGTTATATTTTAGAGGAAGAAGATCCAATTCAGATTTTGGAAGTGGACAATGATGCCGTTCGAGAATCCCAGATTGGGCGTTTAAATGAATTGAAGGCATCAAGGAATACTGAAGAAGTTAACATTGCATTGCAAAATTTAACCGAGTGCGCCAAAACCCAAGAAGGAAATTTATTGGAACTGGCGATTATCGCTGCTGAAAAAAGAGCTACTTTAGGAGAAATTTCCGATGCCTTGGAAAAAGTTTACGGAAGATATAAAGCAACTATTAAATCCATTTCCGGCGTGTATAGCAATGAAATAAAAAACGATCCAGATTTTGAAAAAGCCAAGGAGTTGGCCAACAAATTCGCTGAATTAGAAGGAAGACGTCCTAGAATTATGATAGCAAAATTAGGACAAGATGGTCACGATCGCGGCGCGAAAGTAGTTTCCACAGGTTATGCCGATTTGGGTTTTGACGTGGATATTGGTCCGCTGTTTCAAACACCAAAAGAGGCCGTAAAACAAGCCATTGAAAATGATGTGCACGTTTTGGGAATATCATCATTGGCGGCAGGACATAAAACCTTGGTTCCTCAAGTTATTGCGGAATTAAAATCTTATGGGCGAGAAGACATCATGGTAATTGCCGGCGGTGTTATTCCAGCCCAAGATTATCAATATTTATTTGATGCAGGCGTGGTAGGTGTTTTTGGCCCAGGAACAAAAATATCAAAAGCCGCCATCGAAATTTTAAATGTGTTGATTGATAGCGTGGTGGATTAGCCCACGGTTTTAACCGTTGGGCCATATAAATAAAATTTTGGAACAACAAACCGTTTTAACGGTTTTAATGCTATGATGATAAAACATTAAATTATATCGCATTCGTTTAACAAAATACATAGCCCACGGTTTTAACCGTTGGGTCAGATAAATTAAATTTTGGAACAGCAAACCGTTTTAACGGTTTAAATACAATGATGATAAAACATTAAATTATGTCGCATTCGTATAACAAAATACATAGCCCACGGTTTTAACCGTTGGGTCAGATAAATTAAATTTTGGAACAACAAACCGTTTTAACGGTTTAAATGCTATGATGATAAAACATTAAATTATGTCGCATTCGTTTAACAAAACCATGGCCCACGGTTTTAACCGTTGGGCCATATAAATTGAATTTCGGATCAACAAACCGTTTTAACGGTTTAAATGCAATGATGATAAAACATTAAATTATGTCGCATTCGTATAACAAAACACATAGCCCACGGTTTTAACCGTTGGGCCATATAAATTGAATTTCGAATCAACAAACCGTTTTAACGGTTTAAATGCAATGATGATAAAACATTAAATTATGTCGCATTCGTATAACAAAACACATAGCCCACGGTTTTAACCGTTGGACCATATAAATTAAATTTTGGAACAGCAAACCGTTTTAACGGTTTTAATGCTATGATGATAAAACATTAAATTATGTCGCATTCGTTTAACAAAATACATAGCCCACGGTTTTAACCGTTGGACCATATAAATTGAATTTTGGATCAACAAACCGTTTTAACGGTTTAAATACAATGATGATAAAACATTAAATTATGTCGCATTCGTATAACAAAATATGGATACATGCCATTTGGGCTACCAAAGAACGAACACCGTTTATTACAGAAAATGTCGAATCAAAAATCTATGATTTTATGAGTGTCCAATTACGTGAAATAGGTTGCCCTGTTCGCATTATCAACGGAATGCCAGATCATATCCACTGTTTGTTTTTGTTAAATCCTCAAAAATCTATTTCAGAAATTATCAAACAAATCAAAGGCAGCAGCTCACATTTTATCAATCAAAGCAATTTGATACCCGAAAAATTTGCGTGGCAAACGGGTTATGCGGCTTATTCTGTATCTGAATCGGTACTGGAAAGGGTTTTTCAATACATACAAAACCAAAAAAATCATCATCATAAAAAAACATTTCAAGAAGAATATAATAACTTTTTAAAGCTGTATGGTTTTGGAGATGAAAAATAAAGAAATGTCATAATTAATTATTATTGTCCAGTTAAAATTTAATAAAATGGTTAAAACCATTCCTAAACGCTATTTTCATTTATAGCCCACGGTTTAAACCGTGGGCTATAAAAATTAAATGTTCAAACAACAAACCGTTTTAACGGTTTAAAATGCTTTTACATCTGTATGGTTTTAAAGCTGGCGGTGTTATTCCAACCCAAGATTATCAATATTTATTTGATGCAGGCATGGTAGGTGTTTTTGGCCCAGGAACAAAAATATCAAAAGCCGCCATCGAAATTTTAAATGTGTTGATTGATAGTGTGGCTGAATAGTGATTTTTGAAAAATTAAAAACTGATAAAAGAACTATGAAAACAACCATTAAAACTTCACTTTTTTTTATTAATAGTCATATTCAGTGCTTATTACAACCTATTTAAATAACTATACCACACATAAATAAACGTTAAAATAAATAGCAAATTCTTATTATATACTTTGATTTTGGTAATTTTGTATTTAAAACATAGCAAATGAAAAAACTCACAAGCATAATCGCTTTATTAACTCTAACAATTTCAGTGATGGCACAAAACGCAAATGAATTAAAAATTGGAGATAAAGTTTCTGAATTTTCAGGATTGGACGACAACGGAAACGTATGGAATTCCTCCAACGTAAAAACCGATTTTTTGGTGGTTTATTTTTATCCTGCTGCCATGACTGGCGGCTGCACCGCGCAAGCTTGCGCCTACCGCGACGATAAAGCAACTTTTGATAAAATGGGCGCAACCATTGTTGGAATTAGCGGCGACGAGGTGAAAAATTTAAAATATTTTAAAGAAGCTGACCAATTAAATTTTCCTTTAATTTCCGACAGTGAAGGCGTTATTTCTAAATCGTTTGGCGTTCCAACAAAAGAAGGAGGTTCCATCACACGAGAAATTAACGGTGATAATTTTTTATTGGTAAGAGGAGTTACCGCATCAAGGTGGACTTTTGTACTGGACAAAAATAGAAAAATCATTTATAAAAATGCTGAGGTAAATGCTGCCGAAGATGCTAAAAATGTTTTGGAAGTGATTAAAAAGGCTAAAGGTTAAAGTCCGAAGACGGAAGTCCGAAGACCGAAGGCGGAAGCATTTAATTATTAATTATTCATTGTTAATTATTCATTGTTAATTACTCATTGTTATTTCTCTTTCTGAATCCAGTATTTTTCGCAACCAAATCATCAGCACAACTGCCAATAAACCCAATCCGCCCATTAAAAACCAGTTGGTCATAAATCCGAACTTGTCAATGACTTCCATTCCAGTTTTTGCGCTAAAAATATGCGCACAAGAAAAAGCCATGGAGTATAAAGCCAAATAACGACCTTCATTACCTAATGGTGCTCTATTCAACGCAAAATTATTGGTAAAAGGAAATGCCATCATTTCGCCTAAAGTAATTAAAAGCATCCCAACAATTAAAATACCGCTCCAAGATGTTGTATTTAAAATCACATAACTCATTGCCAATAACGCCAAACTCCATGTAATTATTTTCATTCGATCCAGTAGTTTTTTTTCTATATAATGAATTAAAGGCATTTCTAGTAAAAAAATTAAAAATCCGTTCATAGACATTATTAAGCCAATATGAACCTCCGACATCCCGTGAACTTCCTTATAAAACAAAGGCATTGTGGTAAATAATTGTAAAAATATAAAGCCCATTAAAAAAATAATAATTAAAAATAGCCAATACGGTTTGTCCTTGTAAACCGAAGTTGTTTTATTTTCCTTTTCAACAATTACTTTGAGATTATCGGCACGTATCTTTTTTTCTTTCAAAACAATCCGCATCACCACAATAGCAGCAATGCAGGTAATTCCATCAACCCAAAAAAGTCCAGAATAGCTTATGGCGGCAATAATCAATCCGCCAAAAAATGGTCCGAAAGAAAAACCCAAGTTAATGGCCAAACGAATTAAAGTTAACGATCTTGTTTGATTTTGAGGTTTGCTATATGCTTTTAAAGAAACAAACATGGCTGGCCTAAATGCATCAGCAAAAGCCATGGTAATAAAAATACTGATGGCAAAACCTAAAAATGTATGTACAAATTGCAAAGCAATAAATGAGATACCCGTTACAAATAAACTGGAAACCATCACTTTATAAAATCCAATTTTATCGGAAAGTTTTCCGCCCATCCATGAACCCAACAAAGAACCCAGACCAAAACAAGTCATAATCCATCCTACATGCGATAAATTTAGGTGCATTTCTTCAGTTAAATACAGGGATAAAAACGGAATTACCATTGTTCCTGCCCTATTTATAAAGGTAATTAAAGCCAACCACCAAACCTCTTTCGACAGTCCGCTAAACGAATCCCGGTAGTTGTTAAATGTTCTTTTTAACATTTTTTATCTTAATAATTTTTATAAAAGCAATAAAAACAAATTTAAAATATGGCTCCGTCAGCCATTTAGGTGGGCGTTTCCCCGCCGAAAAGGCGGGGTCGGGCTTTCCGCTGCAAGTCCTCGCGCGCCCAAAAGCGCGACTGTGGGCTTTTCACTGCAATCCCTAACGCGCTTTTAATCCATAATTCAAAATTTCAGGTAAAGCTACTTTCGGATAAAAAACCAAGCCCTTTTACCCACATTTGAAAACTAAAAAAACCGACTTAAAGTCGGATTCAACTCATGAAAATTACTAATTCTCCATGATACATCAGGCATTTTTCAAAATTACAAAAATTTGCATCATTTAAGGTTTTTAATTTCTGTTTAATATTCCGTATTTTTGAAAATAAATTTTTAATATGAAGATCCTCTTAAGTATTTTTACTGCCATTGTTTTTTTTAGCTGTTCAAATAAAAATCCATCTTATGAAGATGAAATTAAGTTATTTCAATATGATTTAAACAGAGAATTTGCCGATGCTACAAAATCTCCTTTAACTGAAGAAGATATAAAAACCTTTAAAACTTTGAGCTTTTTTGATATTGATAAAAATTACAATATTGAAGCCGATTTTGAATTAACACCCAACACACCTGTTTTTGAAATGCCAACAACCACTGAGCGTTTGCCATTGTATAGAAAATATGGAATTGCTCGTTTTACGCTGAATGGGGAAAAAATAGCGTTGAGCATTTACCAAAATCAGGATTTAATGGCCACGGTTGCCTATGCCGACCATTTATTTTTGCCCTTTAACGATGCCACAAACGGAACGCTAACTTATGGAGGCGGTCGATATTTGGATTTAGAAATTCCTTCAAAAGAAAGTAAAACAATACGTATCGATTTTAACAAAGCTTACAATCCGTACTGCGCTTACAACCACACTTTTTCTTGCCCAATTCCGCCATCAGAAAATAATTTAACTATGGAAATCCCTGTTGGTGTAAAAGCTTTCAACCAAAAACATTAAAAAAATTGCAGAGATTTTAATGAGCAATTCTAAATAGCTTACTTAACAAGTGTAAAAATTAAAAGAATCTACGCCAATATTGGTTATAACTTTTGGGTTGTGCTTTTATTTAAATTGTTAATTGAGTACTACTTTATCGACATCAACCCAATTCCATTTGCCAGTAACGGTTCCTTTTTGCAAGGTTACAATTCCTGGATTTGCCCTTATTATTGTTTTTAATGTGGTTTCATCACAAAACAACATATCAAAATTTAAATCAAACTCATCTTTTAGGTCTAAAAATTCGGCTTCTAACGAAGCTGTTAATGCATAAACCTTATAACCACTTTTACTGGCCACATCAGTAATTTCCTTTATTTTAGAAAAACCCTGTCTGTCACTTTTATCTAAATTATAAGCCACAATAAGCATTACTTTATCCGTTGCCAACACATCATCGGTTAAATTAGCACCCTCCATATTCTCCAAATAAAAATCGTGGATTGGCGGCAATTCCGGTCCGATTTGTTTCATTCCTTCTGGAATATTTTTACCGATGGCATAAGGCCTAAAGTCGATGATTGGCAAATGCACCAATACATGATAGGTAACGTAAAGGGATATGACGAAAAATAAAAAACTTGTCCATTTGGCAAAAGAAAGACTGAACAGCGGACGAATATATTTTGTTGTGAAAAGCAACACCAAAATAAAAACCAACAGTGCCACATTTTTATAAAAAGTTGCCCAAGGCGTTAATTTTACGGCATCCCCAAAACAACCGCAATCTAGCACTTTATTGTAATATGCTGAATACCAGGTTAGAAACAGAAATATAAGTATCATCACCAGCAAACTCCAAACAGTAAATTTCGGTAAATAACCCAACAATAACATGACGCCCAAAAGCAATTCAACCAAAATTAAAAGGATGGAAAATGGCAAAGCGTAAGGAATTAAAAATTCAAGATTTAACACATCAGAACTAAAATATTCCTGAAATTTATAAGAAGAACCCAAAGGATCTACCAATTTAACAAATCCAGAAAAAATAAAGGTAAAGGAAACGACGAGTCTAAAAATTAAGGTTAAAACTTTCATGTTATTCATATTCTTTTAGGTGAATTAAAGCAAAAACAGCATAATTTATCATGTCTTGGTAATTGGCATCAATGCCTTCAGAAACAATGGTTTTTCCTTTGTTATCTTCAATTTGCTTCACGCGTAAGAGTTTTTGGAGAATTAAATCCGTAAGCGAACTCACGCGGATATCACGCCAAGCTTCCCCATAATCGTGATTTTTGTTTTCCATTAAACTTTTGGTGATGGCCACATGCTTGTCGTATAATTTTATGGCTTCTTCGGTGGACAAGTCAGGTTGTTCCACCGTGCCTTTTTCCAATTGGATTAATGCCATTACGGAATAATTGACAATCCCCATAAACTCAGAAACTTCGCCCTCCTCCACTTTTCTCATTATATTTTCCTGAAGTTGCCGAATGCGCTGTGCCTTGATAAAAATTTGATCGGTCAACGACGGCAATCGCAATATGCGCCAAGCACATCCATAATCTTTTAGCTTATTTATATATAACGAACGACATTTTTCAATAACCGCATCATATTGTTTTGATGTTTGTTGCATATTCCTTTAATAATTTCCGTAAATTTCGACAAATTTAAGGAATTAAAAAATCATATTTAAAGAATGAAGAAAGTTGCTGTTTTTTGCGGTTCAAGTATCGGCTTTAATGAAATTTACAGAAATGAAGCTATCAAACTTGGTAATTGTTTTATCGAAAATAATATTGGCCTTGTTTATGGAGGTGGAAAAATTGGAATGATGGGCATTTTGGCAGATACGATGATTGAAAAAAATGGAGAAGTCATTGGCGTTATTCCTGGTTTGTTACGGCACGAGGAAGTTGCCCATACCAATATTACCGAAATGATTGTTACCAAAACCATGAGCAAGCGGAAAATGAAAATCAGCAAATTGGTTGATGGTTATATCGCTTTACCTGGAGGATTTGGTACTTTAGATGAGATTTTTGAAGCTTTGACTTTAGGACAACTCGGCATTGAAACAAAGCCAGTTGGCATATTAAACACCAACGGATTTTTTAATCATCTAATACTGCAATTGGATGTGATGGTAACAGAAGGTTACCTGAAACAATCAAACAAAGAAATGCTGATTATCAGTGAATCTGTTGCCGATTTAATTACTCAAATGTTCAATTACAAGACACCCGAATTGACTAAAATAATTAATAAAGTGGTAAAATAATGATAAGTATTAATTGCAATGGAACATTAATCGACTTGTCAACGCCAAAAATAATGGGAATTTTAAATTGCACACCAGATTCTTTTTTTGATGGCGGAAAATACAGCAATTTAAATGCAATTGTTAATCAGGTCGAAAAAATGTTAAGCGAAGGTGCTACATTTATTGATGTTGGCGCGTACTCTTCGCGTCCTGGTGCAAAACACATTTCAGAAGAAGAAGAGTTAAACAGAATTTTACCTGTGATTAAGCTATTAATCAGCGAATTCCCTTCTATTTTAATTTCTGTTGATACTTTTCGAAGCCAGATTGCAGAACAATGCATTCATCACGGCGCGTGCATTGTCAATGATATTGCCGCTGGTGATATGGACATGAATATGTTTTCAACGGTCACAAAACTGCAGGTTCCCTATATTATGATGCATATGCAGGGCACACCACAAAACATGCAAAAAAACCCAGTATATAAAAATGTTGTGGGCGATTTGCTTTACTATTTTTCGAAAAAAATTACCGAATTGCGTGAACTTGGTCTTAATGATATTATAACCGATGTGGGTTTTGGTTTCGGAAAAACCATCAGCCATAATTTTCAGTTATTAAAGTATTTAGAGCTGTTTAAAAACCTAGAAACACCAATACTTGCGGGTTTGTCAAGAAAGGGAATGCTGTACAAACCTTTAAACATCACCACCGAATCCGCTTTAAATGCAACAACGGCGGCAAATACCATTGCATTGCTAAACGGAGCAAATATTCTTCGTGTCCATGATGTTAAAGAAGCCGTTGAAGCGGTAAAAATTGTTGAATTGTTAAACAAAGCTGATGAATAGATTTGCGCTTATTCTTCTTCCTTTTTTAATTTTAAGTTGTGCAAAAAAAGAAGTAAAAATACCCACTTTGGCTGAAAAAGGAATTCAGGAAATACAAAATCATTCACAAGTCTGGCTATTTTTTGAAGTTAAAGATAACGATACCATTGCCGTTGTGAACCGAAATAATACCATAAGTACCACACATTGGATCTATAACATAGACAAGCGGTTGCCGCTAAAAAAAATAATTCCCTCTATCATTTCACTTCAGGATAAGCACGCAAATTCCCTGCATTCTGAAAAAGGTATGCACGATTATTTTAGTTATTCTGACACCATTTCAAAGAAACTTTCCTTTTTAGAATTTGACGGCGTCACTTTTAAAACAGACAAACTATCTAAAAACTTTATTGAAGAAAATAGTACTGATTACGCCAATTACAATAATATAAACCTCATTTTTAATAAAAATAGTATCTTGATAAATGATGTAAAAACTGATAGATCCAATTTTAAAGATACATTATTTTCGTTAATCGAATTGTCTTCAGAAGGAAGAGAATCTATGTTACATCTAAACTTTAACCAAAACCTTCTATATCAAAATTATCTATTTTACAGAACGATGATTCATGCTATTGAAACGAAAAATATTTTAGTTAATCAAAACGAATTTATTTTTAATGAAAATAAAATTTAAGACTGTTAACCTAATTAACTGTTCTTTATGCCATCTTTTTCCTATTTTTACAAAAACAAATTGAATGCTCGATTTCTTAAACTTTGATTTTCTTGATTTTTTAGACATCGTTTTAGTAGCTACGCTGCTTTATCATGTGTATAAACTTTTAAAAGGAAGTGTTGCCATAAATATTTTTATTGGTATTGGATTAGTTGTTATTATCTGGAAAATAACACAGGCACTTCAAATGCAAATGCTTAGTGGATTGCTTGGAACACTTATCAGTTTGGGAGCCATCGCCATACTTATTGTTTTTCAGCCTGAAGTTAGAAAGTTTTTATTGATGTTGGGTTCCACAAATTTCACAAACAAACGAAATTTTTTAAAGCAAATCAGCTTTTTAAAAAATGAAATATACATTACCATGGATGTAGAAACCATCGTTAAAACCTGTGAAGCAATGTCGGCCGCAAAAACAGGTGCATTATTGGTTTTGGAACGAACACATAACTTAGATTTTGTAAAATATACTGGTGATAAAATGTACTCAGAAGTAAATCAACCCATACTGGAAAGTATTTTTTATAAAAACAGTCCGTTACATGATGGTGCAGTAATTATAAAAGATAACTATATTATTGCCACTAGGGTAGTATTACCGCTTTCTACAAAAAACTTACCGTCCCGATTTGGGTTACGTCATAGAGCCGCCGTAGGAATTACTGAAAAAACCGATGCCCTTTGTTTGATTGTTTCAGAAGAAACGGGAAAATTATCCTATATAAAAGATGGAGAGTTTGTATTGTACAATAACACACAGGAACTTGTTGAAATGATTAGATATGATTTGAACTAGTTTTAAGTTTCAAGTTTCAAGTTCTAAGTTTCAAGTTTTAAGTTTTAAGTTTTAAGTTTTAAGTTTTAAGTTTTAAGTTTTAAGTTTTAAGTTTTAAGCAAAATTAAATAATTAATGAATAAACGATTAAACAGTTAAACAAATAAACAATTATGCTACTTCATTAACAAACTGCATATCATAAAGAGTTTTATAATACCCGTTTTTTTCCAGCAATTCTAGGTGAGAACCCTGTTCCACAATTTTACCTTTATCCATGACAATAATTCTGTCGGCTTTTTTTACGGTTGTTAGCCTGTGGGCAATGATGATAGAAGTTTGGTGTTCAGTAATTTTATCCGTTGCCCGTTGTATCAATCTTTCTGAATAAGAATCTATAGATGAGGTGGCTTCATCCAATATTAATATACTTGGTTTGCTTACATAAGCGCGTAAAAACGCAATTAACTGACGTTGCCCAGTTGACAACATTCCGCCGCGTTCTTTTACATTGTAATGATAGTTATTTGGCAAACTCATAATAAACTCGTGAATACCAATTTCTTTGGCGGCAAGTGTAACCTCTTCCAACGCAATTGAATCATCACCTAAGGTAATGTTGTTATAAATTGAATCTGAAAATAAAAACACATCCTGTAAAACAACAGCAATCTGATTTCTTAAAGAAGCCAACGTATATTGTAAAATATTTACATTATCAATGCAAATTTCGCCTTCATCAATTTCATAAAAACGATTTACCAAATTAATAATAGTTGATTTTCCAGCACCTGTTGCCCCTACAATTGCCACAGTTTCACCTGCATTTACGCTGAATGAAATTCCTTTTAAAACTTCTTCTCCTTTATTATAACTAAACCGTACATTTCTAAATTCTATATCACCACTAAAATTTATGGCTTCCACTTCTCCTGTTTTAGCAATTTGATCTTTTGTGTCCAATATTTCAAAAACCCGATCGCCGGCAACCATTCCCATTTGTAGCGTATTAAATTTATCAGCGATTTGATTCAGTGGTCTAAACAACATTTGGGACATCATAATAAATGCGATAATTTGACCAATTTCTGTAGTTCCAGAATTTACAATATCTAACCCACCATACCAAACCAGCAATCCTACCGCTATTGATGATAAAATTTCGGCGATTGGAAAGAAAATAGAATAATACCAAACTGTTCTAATATTTGCTTTTTTATGCTTGTCATTTATTTTAACGAATTTTTCGTATTCAATTTTTTCATGATTGAACAACTGCACAATTTTCATTCCTGTTACACGCTCTTGTACAAAACCATTTAAATTTGCCACTTGTATTCTTACTTCCTGAAAAGCCGATTTTATAGCAATTTGAAATAGTTTTGTGGCATATATCAAAACCGGAAGTACAATAAAAGCAATCAGTGCCATTCTCCAATTCATCCATAACATAACAATTGCCACCACAAACATTTTCAACAAATCGCTTATAATCATAAACAATCCTTGTCCAAAAAATTGCGCAATTGTTTCCGTATCAGAAACCAAACGAGTCACTAATTTTCCAACAGAAGAATTGTCAAAATAGCTCATTTTAAATTGTAGCATGTGTTTTTGCAATTGCACTCTTATGTCTTTAATAATATGTTGTCCGAGCCAATTTACTTTGTAAATAAAAACAAACTGCAACAAAACTTCCGCCATTAAAAAAAGAACCATCAACAATGAAAAATACAGAATTCCTTCTTTATCCTTATTTTTAAAGTAAATATTAACGATTTCCTGCAATAATATTGGTCTTGCAACAGTAGCCAACGACAATAATATTGCCGAAATAATTCCTATAAAAAACTCCCAGCGGTATTTTTTTGAAAAACCCAATAAGCGATTAAATATTTTTGCATCAAAAGCGTTGCCTGAAACTTTTTTACTCATGTTCAATAATTGTTTTTGGATAGGTAACCTGTGTTAAAAATAATCCTTGAGCTGGCGCAGAAGGTCCGGCATTACACCTATTTTCACTTTCAATAATTTGTTTAAATTCTTCTAAAGTCATTTTTCCCTTACCTATTTCTATTAATGTTCCCACTATTGCCCTAACCATATTTCTTAAAAAACGATCGGCTGTAATGTGAAATACCAACACTTGATTTGTTTGTTTCCACTCGGCATGCACAATGTTGCAATTGTACGTTCTCACATCGGTATTTGAACGTGAAAAACATTTAAAATTGGTATATATTTTTAAAATTTCAGCTGCTTCATTCATCTTTTCAACCGCCAATTTTGTAGTGATTAACTGCCAAGTTGTTTCGGTTAAAAACGGGCTTCTTCCTAAAAAAATACGATATTCATAACTTCTGCTGGTAGCATCAAAACGCGCATGAGCATTTTCTGTAGTTTTAAAAATATCATAAACCACGATATCATCAGGCAGCAATCCGTTCAACTTATAAATAACCTCATTGACATTAAATTCATTTTCAATATTGACATGCGCATAAAATTCTTCGGCGTGAACACCGGCATCCGTTCTTCCCGCGCCAACAATTTCAATCGGATTTCTAAATATGGTTGAGAATGATTTACCCAATAACTCTTGCACTGTAATAGCATTGGGTTGCGCTTGCCATCCGTGATAGTTGGTTCCTTTATACGCTAATTTAATAAAATATCTCAATTGAAATGTTATTTTTGTGCAGTTGCAAATATACGCCATATTTGTGAGTTCCAAATTTAACAACAGATGAAACGAGCCATAACGAATTTTGATACACAGCAGAATGATTAATGGCGAACAGCATCTGTACCAATAAAAAATAAAATATAAACAGATGAAACGCCTACAACAGAATCATCTAAC
>JAQVGD010000229.1 GCA_028696945.1 Lutibacter sp. | reverse complement strand
GTTCAAGATTATCTTGAGCATCATAGAAATCCATCTAATAAAGATAGTGATGATAATATTATTTTGGAATAAGAATTTCATTCTTCATAGAAACCTATGGACTTGCAGTCCATAGTGGTTTAGTTAAAATAGCTGAATGTTTCGCCTTCTTCAATGGAAAGTAATGTTTCGTATATTAATTTAATTACATTTTCAACGTCATCTTTGTGAACCATTTCTACGGTAGTGTGCATATAGCGCAATGCCAAAGAAATTAAAGCTGATGGAACTCCGCCATTGCTATAGGCAAATGCATCGGTATCAGTGCCTGTAACTCTTGAAGAAGCCATTCTTTGAAAAGGAATTTTTTTCTCCATGGCTGTATTCACAATCAATTCGCGCAGATTATTTTGAACGGCAGGCGCATAGCTAATCACAGGTCCGCTTCCAGAAAGTGTTTCTCCTTCTTTCTTTTTATCAATCATTGGAGTTGATGTGTCGTGACAAACATCGGTAATTATCGCAATATTTGGTTTGATGGTTTGGGTAATCATTTCGGCACCACGCAAGCCAATTTCCTCCTGAACAGAGTTTGTGACATACAACCCAAAAGGGAGCGTTTTTTTATTTTCTTTTAATAAACGCGCAACTTCGGCAATCATAAATCCGCCCATTCGGTTGTCGAGTGCCCTGCAAACGAAATTGTTTTTATTTAAAATAAAAAAAGTATCAGGATAAGTGATTACACAACCTACATGAACGCCTAATTTGTCAACTTCTTCCTTCTTTTTACAGCCAACATCAATAAAAATATTGTCCAATTGCGGTGCTTCTTCTTTGCTCTTATCTCTTGTGTGAATTGCTGGCCAACCAAACACACCTTTTACAATGCCTTTTTTTGTATGAATATTTACTATTTTTGAAGGAGCAATTTGGTGGTCGCTACCGCCATTTCTAATCACGTAAATTAATCCTTCAGGAGTGATATAATTTACATACCATGAAATTTCATCAGCATGACCTTCAATAACCACCTTAAATGCTGCATCCGGATTTATTACCCCAACAGCTGTTCCATAACTGTCGGTTATAAAGGTATCAACATAAGGTTTTAGATATTCCATCCAAATTTTTTGACCTTCGCTTTCATAACCAGTTGGAGAAGCATTATTTAGATATCTTTCTAAAAATTTGATTGATTTTTTATTTAATATAGATTTACTCATAATTATTTAAATGTTTTTATGAACGCAAGATAGTAAAATGTTGCTTATGCCTAAAATTTATAATTTATATAGCATTAATAAAATAGTAAGATAATATTGAAATAGATTTTTGAATTTTGTAATTTTGGAGTTCTTTTTGATAAAGATAATAATTGATGAAACGAGCCATAACAAATTTTGATACACAGCAGAATGATTAATGGCGAACTGCATCTGTACCAATAAAAAATAAAATATAAACAGATGAAACGCCTACAACAGAATCATCTAACAGAAAAAAGAAAGATGCTGAGCGTTCCATTTGACAAATAAAAAACAATAAAAAATAGCAAATGAAACGAGCATTACAAATTTTGACACACAGAGAAATGATTAATGGCGAACAGCATCTGTACCAATAAAAAATAAAAATTAAACAGATGAAACGCCTACAACAAAATTATCTAGCAGAAAAAAGAAAGATGCTAAGCGTTCCATTTGACAAATGAAAAACAATAAAAAATAGCAAATAAAACGAGCCATAACAAATTTTGGCACAGAGGAATGATTAATGGCGAACAGCAGCTGTACCAATAAAAAATAAATCATAAACAGATGAAAAATAAATTTTACAAATACCTACAAGAACTTCAAAATAACATAACTTCCAAATTAGAAGAGATTGATGGGGTAGCGAAATTCCGTGAGGACATTTGGGAACGTAAACAAGGTGGTGGCGGAAAAACCCGCATAATTGAAAACGGTGCAGTCTTTGAAAAAGGCGGCGTTAATATCTCTTCCGTTTACGGATCACTCTCTTCGGAGATGCAGCGCTATTTTAAGGTTGGGGATGTCGATTTTTTCGCTTGCGGACTCAGTTTGGTTATCCACCCAAAAAATCCGATGGTTCCTACGGTACATGCAAATTATCGTTATTTTGAAATGTATGATAAAACAGGAAAGATAATTGATCAATGGTTTGGTGGCGGACAGGACTTAACGCCCTATTATCTTTTTGAAGAAGATGCCAAGCATTTTCATCAGCTATGCAAAAAAGCCTGCGATAAACACAATAGCACATTTTACCCAAAATTCAAAAAACAATGCGATGATTATTTCTGGAATTCCCATCGGGAAGAAGCACGTGGAATTGGTGGTTTATTTTTTGATTATTGTAAGCCATCAGAAGAAATGAGTCTCGAAAATTGGTATCATTTTGTAACCGAAGTGGGTAATAGCTTTTTAAAAGCATACACACCTATTGTTGAAAAACGAAAAAAATTAGACTATTCTCAAGCTAACAGAACTTGGCAAGAAATAAGGTGTGGTCGCTATGCCGAATTCAATTTATTGCTTGACAAAGGTACTTTGTTTGGTTTAAAAACCAATGGAAGAATAGAAAGCATCCTAATGAGTCTGCCGCCTCATGTGCAATGGATTTACGACTATTATCCAGTAAAGAACAGTAAGGAAGAAAGTTTATTAAAAGTGTTGGCACATCCAAAAGATTGGGTTTAAGAATCATTTCTGGATAATCTAATCAACATAACCAATACTCCCAAAAATTCTATAAATCCTTCAATATTATCAGTCTCATGGCATAAATCCCGCTATGTATAATTTATCAAAAATAGCATGTCAATTTTTAAGAAGCCAATGTCTTTTCAACATCGCAGGACTTTTTATTTTGAGTGAGAATCAACCGAAGCGAAGAGTCTTTTGTAATATAAACCCAAGCCCAATTGATAAAAATTAATAATTTATTTCTGGTACTTAGAATAAGCATTAAGTGTAAAAACATCCATATAAGCCAAGCAAAGTAGCCTTTAAAAGTTATAAATGGAAGATCGACTATTGCTTTGTTTTTACCAACGGTTGCCATAGCTCCAAGGTCTTTATATTCATAATCGATTGGGACTTTTCCTTTCAATATTCGCTTAAAATTTTTCGCTAAATTCCTTCCCTGGTTTACCGCAACATTTGCCAATTGAGGATGTCCTTTGGGGTATTTTGGAGTCTCCATATAGGCGATATCTCCAATAGCAAAAATATTTTTAGTTTTAACAACCTTGTTTATCCTATTCACTTTTAAGCGATTGCCAAAAGTTTTGGCCTCATCTGGCAATCCTTGAAGGGTGTTGCCAATAACGCCTGCAGTCCAAATAACAGTTTTAGTATTTATTTGATTGCCGTTGTTTAATTTAAGAATATCCCCGTCATAATCAGTCACAAGTGTTTCGTCAAGTATCTTTACCCCCATTTGTCCAAGATATTTTCGAGAAGTTATTTTGGCCTTATCACTCATGTTATTTAAAGTATTTTTAGTTCCTTCCACCAAAGTAATTGTTAATTTTGAAAAATCAATTCTTGGATAATCCTTAGGTAAGATATTCATTTTAATTTCTGCGAACGCGCCAGCCAACTCAACTCCCGTAGGCCCAGCACCAACAATTACCAAGTTTAATAAACTTTCCTTTTCATCTTCTTTTGCGTAGATAATATTTTCAAAGGTTTGCAATATATGGTTTCGTATTTTAATGGCATCATAAGTAGATTTTAGCGTAAAAGAATGTTCACAAATATCATTGTTGCCAAAAAAATTTGTTTTACAGCCGATTGCAATAACCAAAGAATCGTAATCAAAATCGCCTATGGTTGTACTTACTGTGTTGTTTGAGGGATTAATATTTATAACTTCCGCCAGCCTTATTCGGACATTCTCTCTATTTTTAAAAATATGACGGAACGGAAAAGATATGTTTGAAGGTTCAATTTGTGAGGTGGCAACCTGATAAAATAATGGTTGAAACTGGTGGTG
>JAQVGD010000228.1 GCA_028696945.1 Lutibacter sp. | reverse complement strand
ATGTTGAACTTTTACCAACCGGATTTACAAAATTAACTTCAAAAGAAGTGTTTTGCAATTCGTTATTTTCTGTGTAAGCTTCGTAGGTAAAATTTGCTGTGTCAGTGTTTAAGATGTTATTGTTAAAATCATCAGTATCTTTTGAATATGAAATATTTGATGTTAACTGTTGTCCTTCTTTTTTGAAATTGTGTTCAAAGTCAACAATAAATTCAAATAATTCATTCTCAAGTTTTCTAATATGTGTTCTGTCATTTAGGATTGTAGGTGTCTTTGAAGCATCAAAAATAGTTGAAGAGGTTAGCGTATTGCTTTTATTGACTATATTTTGAAAATTAATGCTTGTTGAAAGTGTTGTACTTTTAGTCAGATAGAAATCGGTACCAATAGTGCCATAAAAAACATCCTTTTTGCTGCTAAATTCGCTGTTTTCATTTAAAAATGAAGTTGTGTTGCCATTTTCAAAATATTCGTTTTCAGAAGAAGAGGAGGTAATTGGATTGCTATGATTGTAAGATGTATTTACAAAAAAGTTTAGATTTTTTGATTTGTTATTTAATGTAATTAAGCCGCCGGAATAATCTTTATAGCCACCTGTGGCAGTTAAAGAAGCGTTTAAACCTTCATCTTTTCCCTTTTTTAAGATGATATTTATAACACTAAGGGCAGAAGCATCATACTTTGCGCCCGGATTTGCAATCACCTCAATTTTTTCAATGGAACCTGCCGGTAAAGATTTTAAGGCATCCGTTTTTGATAACGAAGAAGTTTTTCCATTAATCAATACCTGAACATTGCCTTGTCCTTGTACCGTTATTCCTCCGTCTGGATCAACTGAAACGGAAGGTATGTTGTTTAATATATCTGTTGCAACACCACTGGCAGCGGCAATGTCTTTTTCAACATTAAAAACAATTTTATTGGATTTAAATTCCATTGTTTTTTTTTCGCCAATAATTTCAACTTCTCCAAGAATTTCTGTATCTAATTCCAGTTCAAGAGTGCCCATATTTAAATCTCTGGTTATTTCTGAAATATTTAGAATCTTTGTTTTGTATGAAATAAATTCTACAGAAACATTGTAATTTCCTTTTTCAACATCAATGGAAAAATTGCCTCTTTGGTTCGTGATACTTCCGAATTTTATTTGATTGGAATCAATACTTTTAAAAACAATAATCGCGTCCTCCAAAGATTTTTTTGAAGCAGCATCAATTATTTTACCGTTAATGGTATAGGTGGGATTTGTGTTTTCTTGGCTAAAAGCGAGTATTGGGGTAAATATTATTACCATTAGAAATAGTCTTCTCATAGAAAATAACTTATTATAAAATTCATAGCATTTTTATTTATCGTTAATTTAACGTTTTTTACAGAGGTAAAAATACAAATTATTGTTAATAGACAACGCTTTATACAATAAAAAATACTATTTATTACCGAAGTTTTGGAATAAAGAATAAATATATCAGAATAAGTAAAAAATAAATATATCAGAATAAGATTTGGCGAGCGTGTAATTCATGCAATAATTGTTGTGGAGATTCATAATGTATTCCATGAAATTTTAAGGCTATTGCGGCAACAATATTTTCTTTATTGTCATCAATAAAAATAGCTTTTTCGGGATTGATGTCAAATTTATCGGTTAGGAGATGGTAGATTTCAGGAAAGGGTTTGCGTGTTTTTTCTTGTCCAGAAACCACCACACCGTCAAAATCATGAAAAAACGGAAATAATTCCAAAGCTTTGTCCCATTTTTGGGCACTCCAGTTTGTTAAAGCGTAGATTTTATAGTTTCCTGATGCTTTTAAGGATTTAAATAGTGCAACATTTTCTGCAATTGGTCCAGAAAACATTTGGTGCCATTGGTTGTAGTATAAGCGAATTAAATCTTCATGTTCGGGAAATTCCGCAATTTTAAGATTTTCTGCTTCTTCAATGGTTCTTCCGCCATCTTGCTCAGCATTCCAAGTGCTTGTGCAAATGTTGTTCAAAAACCATTTTACTTTTTCTTCATCGCCATCAAACACTTTTCTGTACAAATATTCTGGTTTCCAGTCCACAAGCACGCCGCCTAAATCGAAGATGATGGTATCAATTTTATAGTTCATTTTTGGTTTCTTTTTGTCCTTGTTGCATTAAATAGGCTTTAATAAAATCATCTAAATCACCGTTCATTACCGCTTCAACATTTGCGGTTTCGTGGGATGTTCTCACATCTTTAACCAGTTTATATGGGTGAAATACATAATTTCTGATTTGTGAGCCAAATTCAATTTTTAGCTTGTTGGCTTCAATTTCGCTGCGTTTTTCACGTTGTTTTTGCAGTTCAATTTCATACAATTGAGATTTTAACAATTGCATGGCTTTGGTTTTATTGTCGAGTTGCGAACGAGTTTCGGAATTTTCAATTATAATTCCCGAAGGTTTATGGCGCAAACGAACTGCCGTTTCCACTTTGTTCACATTTTGCCCGCCTGCACCGCTGGAACGCATAGTTTCCCAAGAAATATCGGCTGGAGTGATATCAATTTCAATACTGTCATCAACCAGTGGATAGACATAAACTGATGCAAATGTGGTATGGCGTTTTGCATTGCTGTCGAATGGCGAAATTCTAACCATTCTGTGCACGCCATTTTCACCTTTTAAATAGCCAAAAGCATATTCTCCCTCAATTTCTAGGGTAACCGTTTTAACACCAGTAACATCGCCTTCCTGAAAATTTAACTCTTTAACTTTATACTTTTTATTTTCGCTCCACATCAAATACATCCGCATTAACATTTGCGCCCAGTCACAGCTTTCTGTACCGCCCGCTCCTGCGGTAATTTGCAGCACAGCACTTAAATTATCGCCTTCATCGGAAAGCATATTTTTAAATTCCAGGTCTTCCAGCAAAATAAGTAAAGTGTTATATTGCTGTTCAACTTCTTTATCGCTTACTTCGCCTTCAGTATAAAAATCTAACAAAACAGTCAATTCATCAAAATTTGTTAAAATGGAATTAAAATCTTCCACCCATTTCTTTTTGAACCGAAGGTTTCTCATAACAATTTCTGCTTCTTTCGAATTGTTCCAAAAAGCTGGATTTGCTGTTTGTTCTTCCTCGTTTGAAATTTCAATTTGCTTTTTATCGATTTCAAGGTAAGTTTTTAACCTGCCAATGCGTTCCTGTAATTTATTGATATGTTCGTTTGTAATCATTTTCTTATTTAGATTTACAAAAATACCTTTTCATTTTTAAACTATGCAAATAAATTTGATTGTGTATTATATCAATTAAACTAATAATGGTATTTTTGGATAAAATCTTTTTTCTTTAAAGACAGGAATTACAGATTTAATTAAAATTTCTAACCATATATTAATTGACAAATCTCAAATTTAAGTGATGCAAATAAATTTAATTAGTGACACAGTAACCAAGCCAACCAAAGGAATGCTTAAAGCAATGATGGAGGCGGAAGTTGGTGACGATGTTTTTAAATCCGACCCAACAGTTAACAAATTACAAGAAAAAATAGCAAAAATGTTTGGCATGGAAGATGCTTTATTTTTTCCTTCGGGAACTATGGCAAATCAGGCTGCGATTAAGCTTCACACACAACCTGGCGATAGAATGTTTTGCGATAAGTGGACACATGTGTATAACTTTGAAGGCGGTGGAGCTGCATTTAATTCGGGCGTTACCTCACATTTAATTGATGGCGACCGCGGAATGTTTACCGCAAAACAATTGCTTGATGCCGTTTCTGGCAGAACTGACATTCATGTGCCCTGGTCTAGTTTGGTTGTTGTTGAAAACACCACCAATAAAGGTGGCGGTGCATGTTGGGATTATGAAGAAATTTTGAAAATTAAGAAAATTTGCACAGCTCATAATTTGGCATTCCATTTAGATGGCGCACGCATATTTAATGCTTTGGTGACAAAAAATGAAACGCCTAAACAATATGGTAAAGTTTTCGATACCATATCGGTTTGCTTGTCGAAAGGTTTGGGTGCACCAGTTGGCTCC
>JAQVGD010000227.1 GCA_028696945.1 Lutibacter sp. | reverse complement strand
AATTTAGCTTTAAATAAAATCAATAAAAAGCAGGGGCTTACTTTTCAGTTTTCAAGATAAAACAACCTATTTATTGGGATTGAAGCACTATTTTTCTTATTTTTAAGTTTTATCGGACAACAATATTAAAGAATTAAAATAATATAGAGTATTAAATGTAGATTATAAACTACACAACTCTTGTAATTATAACGTCTTTAATTTAAAGAAATCACCAAATTTTAAATAGATTGAAAAGTATGGATTAACCTCTTTTTTCCTTAAACTAAGTTAATAATGTTATATAAATTAATAATGAAAAGAAAAATTATATTACTATTCTTTTTAATTTCTTGTTCTTATTCATGTATTCACATATACAAAACTATCATTGGATTTAAAAACCCAACCGTTTATAACAACAAAGAATTAATTAAAGAATCGGAAAAAATATTTGGTAAAGATTCAATTTATGATATATATCTAAGTAGTATAAAAGATTCTACAGATATCGATAATTTATTAGCTCTATCTTCTAATGGAAATTTAAATATTTATAATAAAAAGAATATGAGACTATGCATACCGACTAATAGTTGCATTGCTGATCAATTGCCATATATATTTTCTAATAGCATAGATTCAATACCTTTATGTAATTTTCAAAATGATTTAAAAAAAGTAGATTATAGAGATCTGAGGAATAGTAACAAAATCTATTTGTCAAATATTGTAACCTCTGATTACTATATTCTGTTTTATTGGAGTACTTTCTTAAATAAGTATAAAACAACTAGAGAAGAATTTAAATTTCTATTAGAAGAACTTAATAAATCAGAAAAAAAAATACAAATAATTCGTGTAAATTGCGACTTAAATGATTCTTGGGGATTAAAAAAAGGAGAAAAATTAAAACTTAAATTTGAAAAAGACACGGCTAATTACTATAATATAAAATTAGGAAAAATTCCTTGGAAAGATAAAAATTCAACAATCTAAAAAAATCAAATCTATATATTTTTTTAGGCTAAATAATTAAACAGATTAGAATTTTAAACTACAAATTCAACACCTCATAAATAAAATGCTTATTAAACTAAATAAGAAACTGACAAACTTTCCACTAACGATTTGCTACCACCGAAAAATACCTGATTTTCACACTGCACAAATCAAATAAAAAACCGATTAAGCATTCATCTGAAAATTCCCCAATAGTTCTGCCTCGAGGATGGTCGGATTCAATAATCTTTTTATTTTTACATGACAAATATTCTTTTTTTTCCAAAGGAAAATCTATATTTGCTATTGAATCAATGTCTTGAATTTTATTAAAAAAAATGGAAGTACTTTACATCACAATAGGCGTAAGCATTATTGTTGCCTTAATTTTTTTTGCTGCATTTATAAAGTCTGTTAAGTCTGGGCAATATGAGGATACTTATACGCCTTCGGTTCGGATGCTGTTTGATGATGAATTGGTAATTGTTAAGAAAAAAGATGAAAAAGATAAAAAAGAATCAAAAATCAATCAAAAATCAATCAAAAATAACTAACAATTAATATATCAAACAAGTATGGAAAAAGAACAGTTTTATTATGACAATAAAATCGTAAAAATGTTTCTTTGGGCCACAATTCTTTGGGGAATTGTAGGGATGTTGGTGGGGCTAACCATTGCGTTGCTTTTAATATACCCAGGTTTATTGGAATTTACTGGATCAGGTAACGCCATTTCATGGCTAAGTTTTGGTCGATTGAGGCCTTTGCACACCAATGCGGTGATTTTTGCTTTTGTGGGAAATGGAATCTTTTTAGGCGTCTATTATTCTACCCAAAGATTGCTAAAAGCCAGAATGTTTAATGATGTTTTAAGCAGAATTAATTTTTGGGGTTGGCAGGCAATAATTCTTGCAGCCACAATTACATTGCCCTTGGGATTAAATTCATCCAAAGAGTATGCTGAATTAGAATGGCCAATAGATATTGCAGTTGTCTTAATCTGGGTAGTTTTTGGTATTAATTTGATTGGAACAATCTTAAAAAGAAGGCAACGCCATATTTATGTAGCAATCTGGTTTTACATTGCTACCCTAGTAACCATAGCGGTTCTTTATATATTTAACAATTTAGAAATGCCAGTTTCAGCTTTTAAAAGCTACTCGGTTTACTCAGGTGTTCAAGATGCCCTTGTGCAATGGTGGTATGGGCATAATGCAGTGGCATTTTTCTTAACAACTCCCATATTGGGATTAATGTATTATTTTGTTCCAAAAGTCGCAAACAGACCAATTTACTCTTATCGATTGTCCATTATTCACTTCTGGACATTGATATTTTTGTATATCTGGGCTGGGCCTCACCATTTATTATATACCGCTTTGCCAGAATGGGCGCAAAATTTGGGTACCGTTTTCTCCATCATGTTAATTTTCCCATCTTGGGGAGGTATGATTAACGGTTTGCTGACATTGCGTGGTGCTTGGGATAAAGTTCGGGAAAATCCAGTTTTAAAATTCTTTGTGGTCGCTATTACGGCTTATGGAATGGCAACTTTTGAAGGACCCATGTTGTCGTTTAAAAATGTAAACGCTATTGGGCATTATACCGATTGGATTGTTGGTCACGTACATATTGGTGCTTTGGGCTGGAACGGTTTTATGATAGCGGGTATTGTTTATTGGCTGGCAGAAAAACTTTGGAAAACTCCTTTATATTCAAAAAAATTGGCAAATGCACATTTCTGGATAGGAACTATAGGTATTTTATTCTATGCAATTCCTTTATATGTTGCTGGTTTTACGCAAGCATTTATGTGGAAGCAATTTAATCTGGATGGCACATTGGTTTATGGAAATTTTTTGGAAACCGTTACCCAAATTTTACCGATGTACGCCATGCGTGCAATTGGAGGCACTTTATATTTAACCGGTTTTATTTTATTGGCAATTAACGTGATAAAAACGGCCAAAGCAGGTTCTCCTGTTGAAGATGAATTGGCTGAAGCTGCGCCTTTGAAAAGGATTAGCGGCCAACGAATTGCCGGTGAAGGATGGCATACTTGGTTAGAAAGAAGAACGGTATTGTTTACAATATTAACCACTGTTGCCATTTTAATTGGCGGTTTGGTGGAGATTGTGCCTTTAATGTTGGTAAAATCAAACGTGCCAACAATTGCTAGTGTAAAACCATATACGCCTTTAGAATTGGAAGGAAGAGATATTTATATTCGCGAAGGGTGCAACAATTGCCACTCCCAAATGATTCGTCCATTCCGTTCTGAAGTTGAACGTTATGGTGAATACTCAAAAGCTGGAGAGTTTATTTACGATTTTCCATTCTTATGGGGTTCACGCAGAACAGGGCCTGATGTGCACAGAATTGGTGGAAAATATAATGACAACTGGCACTTTAACCACATGTTAGATCCGCGTTCCACATCACCGGGCTCCATTATGCCACGCTATTCTTGGCTCATTAAAAATAATATGAACGCCTCCAATTTGGAAAGTAAAATGAAAGGTTTGGTAACTTTGGGAGTTCCTTATACCGATATAGAAATTGCTGGTGCCAAACAAAAGTTAATGGATCAGGCGAAACAAATTGAGAGCAATCTAAGACAAGACCCAGAATTTGTAAAAAATTACGGATCAAGCAATATTCAGAATAAGGAAATTGTTGCGCTTATAGCTTATTTACAACGTTTAGGTACTGATATAAAAGCAAATACCAAAACAGCACTAAAAACCAATTAATATGTTGAAATTTATATCACACAATTTTGATGGGATTGACGGGATTGAAATATATCCAATCATTTCATTGTTGCTGTTTTTTATAATTTTTGTTACTATGTTAATCATTGTTTTAAAAATGCCTAAGAACAAAATCGAAGAAATAAGCCAATTGCCTTTAGATAACGACACTAACAGTAAAGAAAATAATCATGAATAAGAATTCAGAAAAGATATCGGGCTGGAAGAGATTTATGAAGTCTATGACCAAAGCCCACGATTTAGGAACCGAAGAAGATATCATGCTCGATC
>JAQVGD010000226.1 GCA_028696945.1 Lutibacter sp. | reverse complement strand
ATCCGCAAAGGTGAGAGGCACCGGTATAGCAGAAAGAACCCCGGAATACATCATCAAAAAAATCAGTACCAGCCACGCCGTAATTGCCGTCCATAATAATGAATTTGCAGGTTTTTGCTATATTGAGGTTTGGAGTAATAATGAATTTGTGGTGAATTCAGGGCTCATTGTTCATCCTGATTTTAGAAATCAGGGTTTGGCAAAGGAAATTAAGAAGCGGGTTTTGGAACATTCAAAAGAACTGTATCCAAAAGCGAAAATTTTTGGAATTACCACTGGACTTGCCGTGATGAAGATTAATTATGAATTGGGATACCAGCCTGTTACATTTTCTGAATTAACTACAGACGAAGATTTTTGGAATGGCTGCAGAACTTGCAAGAATTTTGATATTTTAACAAGAACCAATAGAAAAATGTGTTTGTGTACTGGAATGTTATATGACCCAAATCATGAAAAAAATATCAAACAGCATAAGTATGATTCCAAAGTGTTGAGCAGATTGAAAAAAATTAAACAAGCACTGTTTCTTAAAAAAATAGTAAAAAGCCCCCTAACCCCCGAAGGTGGAATTAAAAAAGTTAAGAGAATATTTGCCATTTCGACAAAGGAGGAATCACATTAAATAGCTTAACATGATGTGATTCCTTGTACTTCTGAATGACGAAATAAAGACGTTAAAGGTTAAATGTTAAAAAAATAGTAGGGATAAGTCGCGACTTGTCCATTCCAAAAAAATAGTAGGGACAAGTCTCGACTTGTCCGTTCCAAAAGTTAAAAGTTTTGTGTTTTAGACATCTTTCTATTTCTACCTTTTCTTTTGAAAGAGCCTGCCTGCCTCGGTAGGGGCTGGGAATAGGATTACAGTTAAAAAAAATACGAGACTCCAAATACAAAAAATAAAATAATGGAAAAAGTAGTATTGGCATATAGTGGAGGTTTAGATACTTCATTTTGCGTAAAATATTTAAAAAATGAATTGCATTTAGAAGTGCACAGCGTACTAGTAAATACTGGCGGATTTTCGGCGAATGAGTTGAAAAATGTAGAAAAAAGAGCTTATGAATTGGGTGTTTTTTCCCATGCCAATAAAAATATTCTGGAGGAATTTTACGAAAGAGCCATCAAGTATATGGTTTTTGGAAATATCCTTAAAAATAATACCTATCCGCTTTCTGTGAGTGCCGAAAGGGTTTTTCAAGCCATAGAAGTGGTGAAATACGCAAAACAGATTGGAGCAAAATATGTGGCACACGGAAGTACGGGAGCAGGAAATGACCAAGTGCGATTTGATATGATTTTTCAAATTTTGGCACCAGAAATTGAAATAATTACACCTATAAGAGATTTAAAATTATCGCGACAGGAAGAAATAGAATTCCTGAAAAATCAAGGTGTTGACTATTCTTGGGAAAAGGCAAAATATTCCATCAATAAAGGAATTTGGGGAACCAGTGTTGGCGGTGTGGAAACCTTAACTTCCCACAAAGCATTGCCAGAAAGTGCTTATCCGAGCCAGTTAGAGAAAACAGATCCTGTTGAAGTAAAACTTCATTTTGAAAAAGGGGAATTGGTTGGTTTTAATAACGAATTTGATTCGCCCGTAAATAATATTTTAAAATTAGAAGCCATCGCTTCAAAATATGCCATTGGAAGAGACATTCACGTGGGCGATACCATTATCGGCATTAAGGGAAGAGTTGGTTTTGAAGCCGCCGCTGCTTTAATTACCATAAAAGCCCATCACACTTTAGAAAAACATGTGCTTTCTAAATGGCAGCAATATTGGAAAGAGCAATTGGGAAACTGGTACGGAATGCTGTTGCATGAAGGCCAATATTTTGATCCGGTAATGCGAAATATAGAAGCTTTTTTAACCGATTCACAACAAACGGTTTCCGGAGAAGTTTTTGTAACATTAAAACCATATCATTTCAATATAAATGGTATTGAGTCCAAACACGATTTAATGAAATCGAAATTTGGAGAATATGGCGAAACCAACAAAGCGTGGACTGCAGATGAAGCCAAAGGATTTATTAAAATAGTGGGCAACGCCACAAAAATTTATCACAGTGTAAATTCAGAATTATGATTAAAGTAGGTATTGTTGGCGGCGCGGGTTATACCGCAGGGGAACTGATCAGGTTGTTAATAAACCATTCCAAAGTTGCATTGGATTTTGTATATAGCACCTCAAATGCTGGTAATGATATTTATGCGGTTCATCAGGATTTATTGGGACAAATCGATTTGAAATTCGCGGATAAAGTAAATGAAAATGTTGACGTATTGTTTCTATGCCTTGGACACGGAAATTCAAAAAAGTTCTTAGCGCAGCATGAATTTTCCAAACACACCAAAATCATCGATTTGAGCAACGATTTTAGGCTGAAGAATGATGCTGTTTTTCAGGGAAATGAATTTGTTTATGGCTTGCCTGAACTTCAAAAAGACAAAATCAAAACGGCCAATTATATTGCAAATCCAGGCTGTTTTGCAACCACAATTCAGCTGGCACTATTGCCATTGGCGAAATATAATTTGCTAAATGATGCTGTTCATATCAACGCAACAACAGGTGCAACAGGGGCGGGAGTTTCAACAAGTGAAACAACACATTTTAGCTGGCGAGACAATAATTTTTCTATCTATAAAGCCTTTACACATCAGCATTTGGGCGAGATTGGAGAAAGCTTGATAAAATTACAGCCAAATTTTTCAGAGGAATTGTTTTTAATTCCAAACAGGGGAAATTTCAGCAGAGGAATTTTTGCTTCGGCCTATTTAAAGTTTGAAGAAACCATTGAAGATGCCTTCAAATTATATGAAGATTTCTATAAAGAAGCACCTTTTACCCATATTTCAAAAGAGCCCATTCATTTAAAGCAAGTGGTAAATACCAACAATTGTTTTATTCATTTGGAAAAACACAAAAACACGCTGTTAATTACTTCAATAACAGATAATTTAATAAAAGGAGCATCCGGACAGGCCATTCAAAATATGAATTTAATGCTTGGATTTGAAGAAACAGAAGGGTTGAATTTAAAAGCAACAGCATTTTAAAAAACAATATTATGAACCGAGCAAAGAATAATTTTCTTATTAAGAGGAATCATGATTTGCGAACACATTTGACCGAATTAAACAAATAAAAACGAATAAATGAACCGAGCAAATAAAAAGTTTCTTACTAAAAGGAATCATGATTTGCGAACACATTTGACCTATTAAATAAAATAAAATCGAACAAATGAAAATAGCAATTATTGGTGCAGGAAATTTGGGATACTCAATTGCCATTGGGATTTTAACCCAAAAAGATTTTAAAGTTAAAAATTTGTATTTAACAAAGCGAGACATTTCTTCTCTAAGTTCTTGGGAAAAACTACCGAATGTTAGAATTTCTACGGAAAATAAGAAGGCAGTTCGTTATTCTGATGTTGTTATTGTTGCAGTTCAGCCAAAACAGCTGCAGACGGTTCTGGATGAAATAAAAGACGTTGTTAATCCGAAGAAACACACGATTATATCGACGGTAACAGGCAGAAAAATCTCTGAGTTGGAAAGTGTTTTGGGCGCCGATTTGGCAATTATTAGGGCAATGCCTAATACAGCAATTTCAGTGGGAAAATCGATGACATGTTTGAGTACGAATAAAAATGGTGCAGAAAATATTGAGCTTGCCAAAACCATTTTCAATTCATTGGGAAAAACACTTTGCATTGAAGAAAAATTGATGCAGTCGGCCACAGTGATTTGCGCAAGCGGCATCGCATTTTGGATGCGGTTGATCCGTGCAACTTCGCAAGGTGCCATTCAGTTGGGTTTTGACGCCAAGGAAGCGCAGGAACTGGCGATGCACACCTGTTTGGGCGCGGCAAGTTTGTTGATACAATCCGGAAATCATCCCGAGCAGGAAATAGACAAAGTGACCACGCCAAGTGGCTGTACCATTGAAGGTTTGAACGAGATGGAGCATCAGGGATTGAGCTCTTCCTTAATAAAAGGTTTGATCACTTCATTT
>JAQVGD010000047.1 GCA_028696945.1 Lutibacter sp. | reverse complement strand
TGAAGTGTATGGTTTCCTTCCCAATCTTTATGACATTTTATGCCAAAATGGTTATTTGATCTTAGAGTGAGTTCGCTATTACCGCTTGAAGATTCTAAAATACCTTGCGCCAAAGTGATGCTTGCTGGAATTTTATAAATCCGCATTTCCTCTATAGCAGCGTCTTTAAAGAATTGAATATAATCTTCTGTTGACCTGAAAATTATTGATTTTACCTCTTTTTTCACTTCTATTTGGGTCAGTCCCTTTGTTCTTTCAACAACTTTATGATGTGTTTTTGGCTGTGAATGCGCTACTTGCTTCTTAGATTTGCAACTTGTTAAAAAACCAATGGTTAACAGACAAATTAAAATAACTTTCAACTTCATAACTTACACTATTTGTATCAAATTTTTCTTTTTTAACAACAGATTCATGCCTTCAATCCCCTGTAAACCACCAGTATGAATCACTAAAATTTTAGTTTCTTTTTCAAAAAAACCATTTTTAATCAAATCCACAATGCCAAACATCAATTTTCCTGTATAAACAGGATCCAAAGGAATTTTTGTTTCACTTTTGAATTTGTTGATAAATATAATTAATTCTTCTGAAACTTTTGCATAACCACCGAAATGATACTTGGTATTTAAACTCCAATCATCCGATTTTAGTATGTATTTTTTGATTTCATGTTGTAAAAAATCGCCCTTTAAGGCCGGAAAACCTATTGCTTTTTGATGAGATCTAAGTGAATTTATGATTCCTGATATGGTTCCGCCCGTTCCGACAGCGCAACAAATAACATCATAAGCTTCATCCTCTTCAGTCAGAATTTCTTCGCAGCCTTTTACGGCAAAATTATTCGTTCCGCCTTCGGGTACCAAATAAAAGTCGCCAAATTTTTGTTTAAGTGAAGCAATAAATTCAGGTGAAGTTTTATTTCTGTAATTTGCTCTTGAAATAAACTCCAATTGCATATTGTGTGCTGAAGCAAATTTTAAAGTTGGATTATTTTGAATTGTTTCAGCCAAATTATCAGCCAATTCATCACCTCTAATAATTCCGATGGTTTTAAGATTATAGGCAAAGCCTGCTGCGGCAGTTGCGGCAATATGATTGGAATAAGCACCGCCAAAAGTGAGCAAGGTACTTTTATTTTGTTTGGCGGCTTCAGCCAAATTGTATTTTAATTTTCGGTATTTATTCCCTGAAATAAATGGGTCTAATTCATCTTCGCGTTTTATAAAAAGGGTAATGCCCCTGTTTTCAATTTCGGAAAAGTGAATTTGTTGTATGCGGCTATTTTTATTTTCTAAGAACAATTTTCTGCTTTTTCTTCAATTTCAGCCCATTCATCCATCAACTTTTCAACTTTGCTCTTTTTTGCTTTGTAGTTTTCAAAAAAATTGGGTTTGGTTGAAGTTGCTTCATAATCTTTAATTAATGCTTCATCCATTTCTGAAATTTCCTTTTCCAAATTATCAATCTGAGTTTCTATTTTAGACAATTGATTTTTCAACTTTTTCAGTTCTTTGTCCTCATCTCGAGATAATTGAGAAACTTCTTTTTTAGAAGTATCCGTTTTTTTTGCTACAATGGTTCTTTTTTCTGCTTCACGCAAATTTTCTATCTGATGTTGTTCCAAGAAAAAGTCGATATCCCCCAAATATTCTTTAATCACTTTGTCCTTAAAACCATAAACTGTTGTGGCCAAACCTTGCAAAAAATCCCTGTCGTGCGATACCAAAATAAGCGTTCCCTCAAATTTTTTGAGTGCCAGTTTCAATACATTTTTTGAAGCGATATCCAAGTGGTTTGTGGGCTCATCCATAATCAAAACGTTAAATGGAGACAACAGCAATTTGCACAATGCCAACCTATTTCTTTCACCACCCGACAACATCTTTGCCTTTTTATCCACAGTGTCACCGCTAAACAAAAATGACCCCAACATATCTCTAACTCGGGCTCTATTGGAATCTGTTGCGGCATCTTCCATAATTTCCAGCACGGTTTTTTCAGCCTCTAAATATTCTGACTGGTTTTGAGCAAAATAGCCGATTTCAACATTATGACCTAATTTTAAATAACCTCCGTGCGGAATTTCTCCTACTATAATTTTGGCAAGTGTGGATTTTCCTTGTCCGTTCTGACCTACAAAGGCAATTTTACTGTTTCTTTCTATCAGCAAATCAACATCTTCAAGCACTTGTTTTATGCCGTAACTCTTCGATAAATTTTCAGCTTCTATAACAATTTTTCCTGGTTCTTTAGAAATCTGGAATTTCACATTCATCACCGCATTGTCATCATTATCAACTTCTATGCGCTCCACTTTATCCAATTTTTTAATTAAAGATTGCGCCATGGTTGCTTTATTTGCCTTCGCCCTAAATTTATCTATTAAAACTTGAGTCGCCTTAATTTCTTTCTCCTGATTTTTTTGCGCCTGTAATTGTTTTTCTTTTATTTCACCTCGCAATAATAAAAACTGTGAATAAGGTTTTTTATAATCGTAAATTTTACCTAACGAAATTTCTATAGTTCTGTTGGTTACATTGTCTAAAAACATTTTATCATGCGAAACCAATACAATGGCACCAGAATAAACTTTTAGAAAATTTTCCAACCAAATAATAGATTCTATATCCAAATGGTTTGTGGGCTCATCCAACAACAAAATATCATTTTCTTGCAATAGTAATTTCGCCAATTCAATCCGCATTCTCCAACCTCCAGAAAATGTATCCGTCAGTTTGTCAAAATCTCCTCTTTGGAAGCCTAATCCTTGTAATATTTTCTCGGTATTTCCCTGATAATTATAGCCACCCAACAATTCATATCGATGAGAAAATTCATTTAAATTAACCATTAAATCATGATAGTATTCACTTTCATAATCGGTTCTTGTCACCAATTCGTGGTTGATAATTTCTAATTTGCCTTCCAACTGTTTAATTTCTGCAAAAGCCTGATAAGCTTCTTCCAAAATTGTTCTTCCCTCCTCAAAATCAATATCCTGACGTAAAAATCCGATTTTTACCTCTTTATCAAAAGCCATAGCTCCTCCAGTAGATTCAATATCTTTTGAAAGCACTTTTAATAAAGTGGATTTCCCTGCACCATTTTTTCCGATTAATCCAATTCTGTCGCCTTTATTTAGTTTAAAAGTAACTCCTGAAAACAAATCGGAACCGGCAAAAGAAACCGATAAATTATGTACGTTAAGCATTAATAGTTTATAATTTAATGTAAATTTGTATGCGTTTTAAAAATCGTACAAAAGTACTACAAATAAATTTGGCACTCAATTAAAGTTCTAATTTTTTAATTGACTGAGTTTAAAGCAACTAAAAATAGAAAATGTTTAAAAAAGGAACCAAGCTTTACAGCATTTTATTCAATAAATGTCCGCGATGCCATGAAGGCGATTTTATAAAAGAAAAAAACCTATTTAAATTGCATAAAGCTTTTCAAATGCATGAATATTGTTCTAAATGTGGGTTAAAATACATGATGGAGCCCTCCTTTTTTTATGGGGCAATGTATATTAATTATTCGCTCACCGTTGGTATTTCAATTGCAACCTTCGTAATAGTTACGCTGTTTTTCGACTTTAATTTGGTGGAAAGTTTCGTTCCCATAGTAATTGCTTTGCTTGTGACTGCGCCGCTTACCATTAGATTTTCAAGAATAGGATGGATCAATCTTTTTGTAAAATATGATCCAAATGCAATTAGATCTAAAGAAAACGAGCAATAGAAATTTCCCTTTCCAATTCAATTCCATTTTCCAAATAATTATAAAGCGCGTTTGCAACAGTTGGCGCAATCATAACGCCGCGAGTTCCCAATCCATTTAAAACTGCCAAATTTTTATGTTTTGGATGTTTTCCAACCAAAGGCCTTCTGTCTTTAACTGTTGGTCGTATTCCTGCAATATGTTCCACAATTTCAAACGGAACTGTTATAAATGATTCCAATTTGGTTGCCAATTCGTTTTTTCCCTCTTCCGTTGGAAGCTGCGATTTGTCTTTCCAATTAAAAGTAGCACCAACTTTGTACAAATTATTTCCTAAAGGAAGCACAAACACAGCGGCTTTTATCATAAAATCTATATTTAAATTAGGCGCGTAAATAGTAATTAGCTCTCCTTTTGCTTCTTGCATAGGCAACTTATTAAAAAATGGATTATTTTTTAAACCGAAACCTTCACAAAAAACTATTTTAGAAGCGAATACATCCTTATATTCTACCTTATTCTCCTTAATTTTTAAGGCATTATATTGAAAACTTTCATTCCTTATTAATTTTCTTTGCGATAAATAATTCCGGTAATCTTCCAATAATGATTTTGTATCGATTCTACCAGTATTCAATAATTTCCCATAACCGAAATTAGCCAAAACACCCTCATGTTTTTCTTTAATTAATTTGGTGGACATATATTTTGAAAGAAATGGATTGTCACAGGTCGCAAACCAATTGTTTTGTTCTTCAACCGACTTAAATATTCGGTAAATATCTAGAGGAAAATCATATTTTCTATGGAATTGAATTTCCAATTCTTTATAAAATGGCAATGCGATTTTAAGTTGATCTTCCGCATTCCAAACTGGCGTGAAACGTTTTAAAATTACCGGATTGTAAACACCTCCTGCAACTATGGAAGAGTTTTGGGAATTGTCCTCAAAAACCATATATGATTTTTTATACTTATCCAATTCTTTAGTGAAAGCCAATCCTGCCAATCCCAAACCTACTATTATATAATCTAATTGCATCTATCAAAGTTAGTTATAAAACAAAAAACTCCCGCAAATTGCAGGAGTTTTATTATTGTGCCATTAATTTTTTAATAATTCCACATATTAAGTTCTTTATTCCTGATGTCATCTTTAATTTTGTTAGACTCCAATACCTGGAACAAGGAATTTCCTTTTACATATTGATCCACATCTCTATCACCGTAAATATTTTCTTCTCTATAAATAATTGAACTAAATCTTCTTGCGTTTAACAAATGATCAAAAGAAATTGGGTATGCTGAATTTTTTTGATTGAAAACTTTTGCGTGATGCAGTACTGGTCGTGCATCGGGAAAATAGACCCAAAACAAAGCCAATTGTTCAGAAATATCAATATCTTCTCTTCCCATCGTTTGCACATCTGGTGCAATTGGTGCCAATGCTATCAATCTATATTTTAATTCCCCTTGGCGTTTGTCAAAATACCAAAGACCTTTAATTTTAAATCCTTCAATATCTTGCGAGGTTAAATTAATTTTATCAACGTATTCATCAATATTTTGATTTCCAGCATTCATTTCGTCAAAACCAGCATCGGTTGTATCAATTCTAAAAAGTTTGCTGTTTATTTCAGCTTTAGTCATTTTAGCGGTAAAATAAGAATCATCATAAACCTCAGTAATATCGCCGTTTTTAATACCTTGTAGTAAAGTATCAAACAGTGACCTTCTGTCAATTGATACACTCATAGTATCAACGGGATAATAATAAGGCAAATTAATTCGCTCATTTAAATCAATATATTCCCAAACTACTTTTGACCAAAGAATATCTCTGTCGTCAACATATCCATATTTTAAAGGCTTATCATTGTCAACTGCTTTTTGTGCTGCTGTTTTTTTACCAATATCAGAAGGCGTTTTGGCATTTAATAGATTTGACTGTGCATACATGGTATTAAACAGCACAAATGCCAAAATAAAAATTCCAATATTTTTCTTATTCCTCATTTAAAATATATTTTATTGTATTTCTATACTCACTGCCGAAGCATCTTTTATTTTATAGGAAGTATTGCCTGATAACGACGATTTTATGTCGAATATTGTAATAACATCTCCTCTTTTTGCTTTGGCAATTGCTTTTTTAGCCTGATCATTCATTTTACTTCCACTAACAACTACGGCCGATTGCCCTGGCACTTTAATGGTAAATCCTGATGTATTTAGCGTCAAGTCAAAATCAAAATCTGGTAATTCTGCGCTAACGGTAGAATTTTCTAAACTTGAAGAAGGCATCTTAACATAACCCGATTGCTTTCTAATGGAACCGCTTGGTGAAGGGATATCCTTAATCCTAAAATCTTGCGATGAGCTAACTGATTGTCCGTTAGGAAGTTTTCCAGTAACATTTATTTTTACCTCTCTACCTACTCCAGGTGTCATAATATATTTACCTGTTCCACTTCCTTTAGATAACCCTGCTCCTGACGCATTCACTAAATTATCTGGTATTCCGGGAATTGAAATTGTCATTGGATTGGCAACGCCTCTATAAACAACGTTCATTTTATCAGCAGAAATAACTGCACTATTGGGTTTCGGAATAACAGCATAAGAGCTATTTATCTCGATTTCAACAGGTTGCCCGTTTTCAATAAAAACAAATTTTCCCTTTATTTCACGTTCTCCAACAGTACCTGCCGGAAAATCTAAAACTGCACCACCGTCTTGAATAGTTGTTATTGTTTGACCATTAACAACAACTTCTGAAGGAACTAAGGCTGCATCATAACGCCCTAGAACAATTTTTCCCTTAAAATTTTCCCCTTGAAAAAAGGCGGATTTTTCTGGAATTAAAATAGTTTTATAATTGGACATAGAAACATCACTTTCTAATTGGCCACCTAACAAAGTGCCGAAAATTTCAGACTGCGTTGTTGCAATATCAGTTTGCATGGATGTTAAATTGGTAACAGTAGAAATTAAAGGAAACCCTTCATACCTGTTTTTTAACCAAAGTTGTTTGCCGCTTTTCTTAGTTATTTGTGGTGATGTGTCAAACCTATTTTTAATAGTTGCCGCTAAGGGACTATTTTCTCCTATAATTTTAATTATTGCATCTCTATAGCCATTTATATGGTTTAAGAATTCTTGTCCTTCCGTTGTAAATTTATCACCTTTAAAAAAGTGTTCATCTACAATACCTGTTTTATCCATTGATTCGTAGTCCGTTAAATCTTCTTGATTTTTAAGAAAAAATTGCTTTTTCCCTTCTAAATAATCATTGAATTTTGAAGATAGCTTATCCACTTCAGTAGCTTTCATATAAAGACTACTGTATTTTTCAGACTGTTCTGCTGCTTTTGTTGCCAAATTTTCAAGAATTGCCTTGTTTTTTACAGTTGCTGTAACGTTGTTATCTATAAGTTTTTCGTTCATATATCCAAAAGCAGAAAGCACTTCTTTCGACATTTGCAAAGCAATCATTGAAATGAAAACTAAGTACATTATGTTAATCATTTTCTGTCTCGGCGATAATTTACCTGAAGCCATACCAATTAGTTTTTAAGTTAATAATTATTTTATTTCCCAACTAATTAGTTTTTAACTGACATTGCTGATAACATACCACCATAAACACCATTAAGTGAAGATAGGTTTGTTGCCAGTGATTCCATTTGTTCTTTTAATTTGGTTGCATTTTCAGTTACCTGTAAATTAATTTCAGCTTGTTTACTTGCACTTTCAACTTGCACTTTGTACAAGCTATTTAAAGATTCCATTTGTGCCGCAGCCATAAACATCTGTTCGCTATATTTATTGGTTGCTGCAATAGAATTAACAGCTGGAGCAATATTTTCTGCAGCTCCTTTAAAATTTTGAATGCTTTCGCTTAGACTTTGCATTAAACTTGAATCCAATTTTGCATCTTTCAACATATCGTCTAATTTTTGGGAAAGCAAACTTTGTACTTCTTTTGTTTCTGCAACCTCTTTCGTGCGCTTATTCCCATCTGCCAATTCTGGATAAATTAATGTCCAGTCAAAATCTTCTTCAACAGAATCAAATGCTGAAACAAAAAACACAATGGCTTCCACAACCATACCTATGGTTAACATTGCACCTCCTCCGGCCCAGTGTTGGATTTTAAACAATGCTCCTAAAATTACAATAGATGCTCCAATACCATAAGCGTAATTAAATAATTTTTTTCTGTTTTTTGATTGTGCCATAATTAATGTTTATTAGTTTGTTAGTTTTTTTGGTTGATTTTATTTTCCGTTTATATTGGTGCCGAGAAAATCTTGTACGGTTCTAAAGCCGATATAGCTTCGGGCCGAGTCTGCATACTCAAAATCTCGAGTGCTTACCTCTAAGAAATAGGCTACATCTTTCCAAGAACCTCCACGGATTACTTTTCGTTTATTTTCGTCTATTTCAACATTCGGATTCATTGTAGAACCGATATAATAGGACGCTTCACTATATGCTGTATTTGTCCATTCTGAAACATTACCAGCCATATTGTACAATCCATAATCATTTGGAAAGTATGATTTTGCTTCCATAGTATATAAGGCACCGTCAACAGCATAATTACCTCTAGCTGGTTTAAAGTTTGCTAAAAAACAACCCCTGTCATTTGTGGTGTATGGACCTCCCCAAGGGTATGTTCCATTTTCAATACCTCCACGAGCTGCATATTCCCACTCTGCTTCTGTTGCCAATCGAAATTGTGGAATTACGGTAGGATTTCTTTTAGTGCTTAAATAATCGTTTTTCTTTTTAGTTCTCCAGCGGCAAAAAGCTTTTGCCTGCATCCAAGACACACCAACTACAGGATAATCATTGTAGGCTTGATGATAAAAATAGTCTTGATGCATCGGATCATTGTAAGAATAATTGTAGTCTTTTATCCATACTGTTGTATCAGGATATACCGATACAACTTCTGTTTTAATAAAATCTCTTCTATTTCCTTTATTTCTACCAGCATTTTCTTGATCTAACCAAGAATATTTGAATTTTAATTTTTCTGGATTTACCATCCTTCTTCCTTCAAAACTATCTTCAATAGGCAATAAAATTGAATCAACCATCACCTCGGCATATTCTTCGCTTGGAAATTTATTTACATTCCATTCAATCTTCTCTTTCCAATTAAGCATTTTACCTTGCGTAGGGGAATTAATATCTCCCAAGCTGCCATAGGTTTTCATCATATATTTTTGGTATGGCGACATTCTAGTGGTGTCAATATCTAGAAATTGATAATCTTCCAACACAATGTTTCCTTCTGAAGACATCAATTCAGAAAACAGGGCCAACTCAGTTCTTACAATAGAATCTCGAACCCAAAACACGAATTCTTTGTACTCGCTATTGGTAATTTCAGTTTCATCCATATAATATGGACGCACAGTCACGGTTCTAGTTGGTGAATTTAGGGCGCCTGCAATATCTTCGCTTTGTTTCCCCATAGTAAATGATCCTCCAGGTATTAAAGTCATTCCTAAAGGTTTTTGAGAATGCCATTTACCGCCTGATCTCACTCCAACTAATTCTCCTTGATCGCTAGATCCACAACTATATAAAACTAAGACCAGTAAAATATACAATGGTATTTTCATCTGTTTAAACTTTATTTTTTAGCGGTAACAGATGCTGTTCGCCATTAATTATTCCTTTGTGTATCAAAATTTGTAATGCTCGTTTCATCTGTTTAAACTTTATTTTTTAGCGGTAACAGATGCTGTTCGCCATTAATTATTCCTTTGTGTATCAAAATTTGCAATGTTCGTTTCTTCATATTTTTTTTCTTAATCCTTTAAGGCAAACGTATTACTAATTAACTTAAAAAACAATTTTTTATCTTATCAGTATAAAACAAATATAACTGTATTTTTGTTTACAATATATCTTTTTTACACTAACTTTTTAAGTGTTTTTAACCATCTATCTGGGATTTCTTGATTGGTTGCGCTAATATAATCTTGGTATGTACAAGGTATTAACGCATGTCTCTTAAATTTATTACTTTCATTTAAATTAATTTCCATCCACCAGCGACCAGATTTATTACTTTTATAAAAATTCAACACTTGGTTCTCAATAGGCACTATATATTTTTGGTAATTATCCTTTAACCCAAAAGGGTAATCATTTGCTCTATAATTAACCCCCTCTATAAAATACCAAATCATTTGTGAAATTAACTGCGCTGTTTGGTTTTTTATGTCAAATATGGGATTGTATTCATAAATGCCGAAAGAAGTTACTTTATCGCTGATACCTGCATATCTTGAAATGGCACAAATTTCAGCTCCTGTAAAACCATTGGGTGTGGCGTTATTATTGGCTGGAGCATCAGCATTTTTAACCGATGACAAATCGATACTTACAATATCGGCATCGCGTAAAATAGGTTCCGCCAATTGAATTGTGCCTGAAACTTCTCCCAATCTATAGGTTTCAAAAAACAAACCATCCAACAAATTAATCTCATTTTGAGAATTTAAGTAGGTCTGGTAGCCAATATTACTGAAATTAAATAAATTATTTGGCTGGTTCATTACTACCTTACTTAAATAGGATTGAGAAGTTAAATTATCTTCAATACCACCTAAATCAAACTTATTGTCAACTGAAACAATATTTACGGTTTGCTCCAACTTGTCGTAAGCCCTGTAATTTGAGTATGTTAAATCTTGTCCTCCACCAATAATTATGGGAATGATTCTATTTTTTATGAGGTAGGTCAATAATTCTTCCAGTGCAAAATAAGTATCTTCTATAGAACTTCCCTGCGAAATATTCCCAATGTCGGCAACGCTGATTGGCCAATTCCCAGGAAATAGTTTGTAGAGTTCTTTTCTAATTTCATTTAAATTGCAACCAGTTTCGTGATTTCCAACAGCGGCTCGACCTTCTTCAACCCCAATAATGGCTATTTTTTTATTAGTTAAATCAGGAAACCCGTTTTGTGTTGAATAGATTTCGATGTTTCGTCCAAACGATTGATCAGATTGCAAATTTGCCAGTTCCAATAACGCACTATCAACAGGTTTAAGATAATCGAAATTCATTTTTCAGGGGTTGTAAGATTTCTTTTTCGACGGCAATATAATAAAAAAATTATTTTTTAGTCGTTTTTCCTTTTGTTGTTTTCTTTTTGGGCGCGTTTTTCTGAATTATTTCCTTAACATCTTCCAAAGTTAATTTGCTTGGATTAACTGTTTTTGACAATTCAATTTTTGTTTTTCCCTTAATAATATTTGATCTTCCCCAACGTGCTTTCTCCACAGAAATACCTTCTTCAGGCCAATGATGAATAACTTTTTCAATATCTTTACGTTTCTTTTCTTCAATTAATTCGATAACATCTTTTTCGGTTAAATTATCGAAATCATATTTTTTATTTACGTTGATGTAAATACCGTTCCATTTTAAAAATGGGCCGAATCGTCCAACACCTTTTTGAACCGGAATATTTTCGTAGTCACAAATTGGGGCATCTGCTTTTTGTTTTTCCAGAATTAATTCAATGGCTCTGTTAATATCAACCGACATCGGGTTTTCATCTTTTGGAATTGAGACAAACATGTCGTCAAATTTAATATATGGGCCAAAACGTCCAACTGCAACTATCACTTCTTTCCCTTTGTAACCTCCAATTGTTTTTGGAAGTTTAAACAAATCCATTGCTTCTTCATAAGTGATAGAAGATAATGTTTGATCTCCTTGTAAACTTGCAAACTTTGGTTTTTCTTCATCTGTTGCTTCCCCAATTTGAACCATAACGCCAAATCTTCCCAAACGCGCATATACGTTTTTGCCACTTTCTGGGTCAACGCCCAATAAGCGTTCGCCTTTAGCTCTGTCGGCATTTTCAGCAACATCTTCAACCATAGGATGAAATGATTTGTAAAAATCTTTAATCATTTTAGTCCAATTTTCTTTTCCTTCTGCAATATCATCAAACTCTGATTCCACTTTTGCAGTAAAACCAAAATCCAAAATATTGGAAAAATTCTCCACCAAAAAATCGTTTACAATATTTCCAATATCGGTAGGTACCAATTTTCCTTTATCTGAACCAACTTTTTCGGTTAACTTTTTGGTAATTACTTCACCGCCTTTTAATTTTAACTCGGTATAACTTCTGTCTTCACCTTCAATGGTTCCTTTTTCTACATATTCTCTTTTTTGAATGGTTGAAATTGTTGGCGCGTAAGTTGACGGACGACCAATTCCCAATTCTTCCAATCTTTTTACGAGTGCGGCTTCGGTATAGCGGTAAGGAGCTCTTGTATAACGCTCTGTTGCTGTAATGGATTTATTAACCAAGGCTTCCCCTTTATATAAATTCGGTAACATTCCTTCTTGCTCCTCATCTTCATTGTCGGTTCCTTCTAAATATACTTTTAGAAAACCTTCAAACTTAATCACTTCACCATTCGCAGTAAAAACTTCTTTGTTATTGGTATTTGTAATTTTTACATTGGTGCGTTCCAATTGTGCATCGCTCATTTGCGAAGCGATGGTTCTTTTCCAAATTAAATCGTACAACCTGTCTTGGTCATAATCAATGGAAACAGATTGGAGGCTCATACTTGTTGGCCTGATAGCTTCGTGAGCTTCTTGAGCACCTTTTGCTTTTGTGTGAAAACTTCTCGGTTTGCTGTATTCTTTTCCGTAAGAGGAAATAATTTCTTCTTTTGCCTCAATTTTTGCGTCTTCCGACAAATTAAGACTGTCCGTTCTCATATAAGTAATCAACCCAGCTTCATACAAACGTTGCGCAATCATCATCGTTTTAGCTACTGGAAAATATAGTTTTCTGGAAGCCTCTTGCTGTAATGTTGAAGTTGTGAATGGTGCTGCAGGAGATTTTGTGGCGGGTTTTTTCTGTAAATCGGAAACTTTAAATTTGGCGTTTATGCAAGAATTCAAAAATGATGCTGCTTCTTCTTTGCTATCGAAATTTTTCGGCAAAGATGCTTTAAATTTTTTATCTTCCTCCGTAATAAACTGTCCAATTACTTTATAGGAAGCCTGAGGGACAAAACTTTTTATTTCGCGTTCTCTTTCAACAATTAAACGAACTGCAACAGATTGAACTCTCCCTGCCGACAAACCTCCTTTAACTTTTCGCCAAAGTACAGGTGATAATTCATAGCCAACCAACCTGTCCAAAACCCTGCGTGCCTGTTGTGCATTTACCAGATTGTAATCGATGCTTCTCGGATTTTCTACCGCTTTTAATATGGCTTTTTTAGTAATTTCATGAAAAACAATTCGTTTTGTAGTTGCTTCCTTTAATTTTAATTGCTCATATAAATGCCAGGCAATTGCTTCTCCTTCTCTATCCTCATCCGAAGCTAACCAAACCATATCAGCATTTTTGGCCAAATCTTTCAATCTTTTTACCAAGGCCTTTTTATCTGTAGGAACCACATATTTCGGACTAAAATTTCCTTCAACATCAATGCCTATTTCTTTGGAAGGCAAATCGGCAATATGTCCAAAACTGGATTCTACCTGAAAATCTTTTCCCAAAAATTTTTCAATGGTTTTTGCTTTTGCAGGTGACTCTACGATTACTAAATTTTTTGCCATACTTATTTTTTATAATTTAAAACCTTCCTAAATTCCTTTTCTGCTTCAATTAAGATACCTTATATAATTCGGGTTTTGGATTGCAAAAGTATATAGAATTTTTTTAATTTGAATAAGAACCTTTAAAAACTCTACTTTTTTTAACTTTTTTCCTTTGTTAAATTTCTGCCAATCTGTCATATTTTTAAAAAATTGGTTATATCTTTGCCGTCCAAGAAAGACTTATGGACAAAGAAAAAATTATAGAAGAAAAAAATCAGGGTCAAGCCCTTTTAACCGAAAAGATTGAAGGAAATACCAAAAAACTTTATATTGAAAGCTATGGTTGTTCCATGAACTTAAACGACAGTGAAATAGTCGCTTCCATTCTTTCAAAACAAGGATATAATACCACGCATTTACTGGAAGAAGCCGACTTGGTTTTGGTGAATACGTGTTCTATTCGAGAAAAGGCGGAGCAAACTGTTCGCAAACGTCTGGAGAAATTCAATGCCGTAAAAAAGATAAACCCGTCTATGAAAGTAGGGGTTTTGGGATGTATGGCCGAACGTTTAAAAGCCAAACTTTTAGAAGAGGAAAAAATTGTTGATTTGGTTGTTGGACCAGATGCCTACAGAGATTTACCAAATTTATTGGAAGAAATAAATGCTGGCCGTGATGCTGTAAATGTCATTTTATCAAAGGATGAAACTTATGGAGATGTTTCTCCTGTTCGATTAAACAGCAACGGTGTTTCCGCTTTTGTTTCCATCACAAGAGGCTGTGATAATATGTGCACTTTTTGTGTGGTGCCTTTTACCCGCGGTCGCGAAAGAAGCCGTGAACCCAACAGTATTTTACAAGAAATAAAAGAACTTAGCGAAAAAAACTATAAAGAAGTAACGCTTTTAGGCCAAAATGTGGACAGTTATCTTTGGTATGGCGGCGGCTTGAAAAAGGATTTTAAAAACGCTTCTGAAATTGCTAAAGCAACAGCGGTGGACTTTTCTCAATTGTTAGCTATGGTAGCAACGGCATTTCCTAAAATGAGGATTCGTTTTTCTACTTCTAATCCGCAAGACATGAGTTTGGATGTTATTTATACGATGGCAAAACATGAAAATATTTGTAATTACATTCATTTGCCTGTACAATCCGGAAGCACTTCAGTATTAAAAAGAATGAACCGCCAACACACTCGTGAAGAATATATTGCGTTGATTGACAATATCAGAAAAATTATTCCTGATTGTGGTTTGTCACAAGATATAATGACTGGGTTTTGCGGTGAAACAGAAGAAGAACACCAAGAAACCTTGAGTTTGTTGGAATATGTAAGATATGATTTTGGATTTATGTTCGCTTATTCTGAACGTCCGGGAACGTTGGCCGAGAAAAAAATGGATGATGATGTTCCTTTTGATGTCAAAAAAAGACGACTTGCTGAAATTATTTTATTACAACAAAAACACAGTTTGTACCATACAGAAAAATTTGTTGGAAAAACAGTTGAAGTATTGATTGAAGGCGCTTCAAAAAAATCTGATACGCATTGGAAAGGAAGAAATTCACAAAATGCGGTGGTGGTTTTTCCCAAGGGAGATGAAAAATTGGGCGATCTTGTAAACGTTTATATTGAAGATTGCACTTCTGCCACGCTAATAGGGAAAAGAATTTAGTCTATGGAATCATTACAGGCAATAAAACAACGTTTTGGAATTATTGGAAACGACCCACATCTAAACAGAACCCTTGAAAAAGCAATTCGGGTTGCGCCAACTGATATTTCAGTATTGGTTACTGGTGAAAGTGGCGTTGGGAAAGAAAGTATTCCAAAAATAATTCATCACCTATCGCACCGTAAACACGCAAAATATATTGCCGTAAACTGTGGCGCAATTCCTGAAGGAACTATTGACAGCGAATTATTTGGTCATGAAAAAGGCTCATTTACAGGTGCTACCGCTGCAAGAAGTGGCTATTTTGAAGTCGCCGATGGTGGCACTATTTTTTTGGATGAAGTTGGTGAATTGCCTTTAACCACTCAAGTCAGGTTATTGCGTGTATTGGAAAATGGCGAGTTTATTAGGGTAGGTTCTTCACAAGTGCAAAAAACCAATGTGCGCATTGTTGCCGCCACCAATTTAAATATGCAACATGCCATCAATAAAGGAAAATTTAGGGAAGATTTATATTATCGTTTAAGCACCATTGAAATAAATTTACCACCATTGCGCGAACGTGTTGCTGATATTCATTTGTTATTTAGAAAATTCGCGTCAGATTTTGCCCAAAAATATAAAATGCCATCGGTTAAACTTTCTGACAATGCCGTTAGGGTACTGGAAAATTATGGATTCCCAGGAAATATTCGCCAATTGCGAAATATTGCAGAAGAAATTTCAGTAGTAGAAGAAAATAGGTTAATTTCCTCTGAACGATTGTTACAATATTTACCTGCCAAAGGCACCAATTTACCAACAATCATTGACAGTAAAAAATCGAGTAGTGAGTTTTCTTCAGAACGGGAAATTATGTATAAAATTTTGTTCGATATGCGGAACGATATAAACGATTTGAAAAAATTAACGCTGGATTTAATACAAGGTGGCAGTATTGAAAAAGTTAAAGAAGAAAGCAAAAATCTAATTCAGAAAATATATAAAGAAAATGCTTTAGATTCGGAAACAGAAGATCAAGTGGAAGTTGTAAGATTAAATGAAAAATATAAAGATTCCGACTCTTATGAATTTGAAGAAACCATTGATGCAGATGAAAGCTTATCTATTCAAGATAAAAAAATCGAAATGATAAAAAAGTCATTGGAACGCAACAAAGGCAAACGAAAACTTGCTGCAAAAGAATTGGGAATTTCTGAAAGAACATTGTATCGAAAAATAAAACATTACAATCTATAATTAAAGTAAATAGCTTTAACCTTAACTTTCAAAACCTTAAACATCCTCAAAATATTAACAAAATATTAGAATGAAAAAAATCAGTTACTTAATCTTATTGCTTTTAATTGTTACCGTACAAAGTTGTGGTATTTATTCATTTACGGGAACTAATATACAGAGCAACGTAAAAACGATTCAAATAGATTATTTTCCAAACAATGCTATTTTGGTTGAACCTAGTTTAAGCCAGAGGTTTACAACAAGTTTGCAGGATTTATTTTTGCAGCAAACCAATTTAAGTTTGGTAAAAGCTGGAGGAGATTTACAATTTGAAGGTGAAATTACAGGGTACAAAATTAATCCAATGAGCGCAACAGCACAACAAACCGCTGCACAAAGCCGACTTACCGTTACAGTAAATGTGCGATTTTTCAACAATAAGTTTGAAGATGACAATTTTGAGCGCTCCTTTTCCCATTACTCTGATTATGACGGAAACGAGCAATTAACAGGTGCTGTTTTAGATACCGCTTTAGATGAAATTATTGAACGAATTACACAAGATATTTTTAATGCTTCCGTGGCAAAATGGTAAATATGAACAGCGCTGAATTCACTTATTTATTGCAATACCCCGCAAATATCGATGCCCTAAAAACACAACAATTGAGCGAGGTAATTAATGAATTCCCGTATTTTCAATCGGCAAGGGCAATTCAGCTAAAAGGACTTAATAAAACAAACAACTTTAAATACAACCAAACTTTAAAACAAACAGCAGCTTATACTATTGACAGAAAAGTGCTTTTTGATTTTATAACCTCTCCTATATTTATAACAAAAGTGAACAAGGAAGTGGAACTTCTTGAAGAAATTGAAGTAATTGATGCCGAAGCTATTAAAACGCTACATAAAAAAATTAATGAATCCTTACCAAATAAAATTGAAGAAAATAAACCTGATACAATTAAGGAACAAAAAATTGTAAAAGACGAAGAAAAAACAACTGATATTTTGGAATTAGGAAAACCAATTCAATTTATAAGTTCCGATCCACATTCATTTAATGAATGGATGCAACTGATAGCCCAAAACCCTATTTCCAGAAAAGGAAGCTCCACTCAAAAAATTGAAGAAATTGAAGAAAAATTTAACTTAATAAACAAATTCATTGAGTCAAATCCAAAAATTAAACCGATAGACAAAAACGTTATAAATTTAGATGTTATTATGGAAGGCTCAACAGAAAATGAAAGTTTAATGACAGAAACTCTGGCAAAAGTTTATCTCGAACAAAAAAAATATGAGAATGCCATAAAAGCTTATCGCATTTTAATTTTGAAATATCCAGAAAAAAGTGGTTTCTTTGCAGACCGTATTAAAGCAATAAAAAATGTACAAAAAAATAAGTCATGACATATACATTATTTTTAATTCTTATTATGAT
>JAQVGD010000225.1 GCA_028696945.1 Lutibacter sp. | reverse complement strand
GATTGCAATATTGGAGATACTGTTAAAATAATGGAAACTCGTCCAATGAGTAAATCAAAACGTTGGAGGTTAGTAGAAATCCTAGAAAGAGCTAAATAATTATGTTACAGACAGAATCAAGATTAAAGGTAGCAGATAATACTGGAGCAAAAGAAGTTTTAATTATCCGCGTTTTAGGAGGAACTAGAAAACGATACGCCTCTATTGGCGACAAAATTGTAGTGGCCATTAAAGATGCCACACCAAATGGATCGGTAAAGAAAGGTCAAGTTGCAAAAGCAGTAGTTGTTAGAACGAAAAAGGAAATCAGAAGAAAAGATGGATCTTATATTAGATTCGATGACAATGCTTGTGTATTGTTAGACACTGCTGAGCAAATGAAAGGAACACGCGTATTTGGCCCTGTTGCAAGAGAACTTCGGGAAAAACAATTTATGAAAATTGTATCATTAGCACCTGAAGTGCTTTAATAAACTTATAAGATTATGAAGTTAAAAATAAAATCAGGTGATACTGTTCAAGTTACAGCAGGTGATCATAAAGGGGAAGAAGGGAAAATTATTAAAATATTTCCTGTAAAATACAGAGCAATTGTGGAAGGTGTCAATATGATATCAAAACATGCAAAACCTAGCGCACAAAACCCACAAGGAGGTATTGTGAAAAAAGAAGCTTCTATTCATATTTCTAATTTAATGTTGCTTGAGAAAGGAAAAGCAACTAAGGTGGGATATAGAATTGAAGGAGACAAGAAAGTTAGGTTTTCAAAAAAATCTGATAAAGCAATTTAGTGATGGCAAATAATACACCAAGACTTAAAGAGGAGTATAAGAGTAGAGTAATTGAAGCTCTTATTAATGAATTCGGTTATAAAAATGTAATGCAAGTTCCTAAATTACAAAAAATTGTAATTAATAAAGGAGTTGGCGCAGCGGTAGCCGATAAGAAATTAATTGATTATGCTGTTGATGAGTTGGTCAAAATTTCTGGTCAGAAAGCGTTGGCAACTATATCTAAAAAGGATATTGCATTTTTTAAATTACGTAAAGGGATGCCTATTGGGGCTAAAGTAACTTTACGCGGAAATAAAATGTATGAATTTTTAGATAGGTTAGTTACAACAGCTTTGCCTCGTGTAAGGGATTTCAGCGGAATTAAAGCCAATGGTTTCGATGGTAGAGGAAATTACAACTTAGGTATTACTGAACAAATCATTTTCCCAGAAATTGATATTGATAAAGTAAACAAAATAAGTGGAATGGATATTACTTTTGTAACTTCGGCCCCAACCGATAAAGAAGCAAAGTCATTATTAAGTGAACTAGGTTTACCATTTAAAAAGAATTAGGAAATGGCTAAAGAATCAATGAAAGCCCGAGAGGTTAAAAGAAGAAAGATAGTTGCTAAGTATGCCGAAAAACGCAAAGCTTTGAAAGAAGCTGGTGATTATGAAGCATTACAAAAACTGCCAAAAAATGCATCTCCAGTGCGTTTACACAATCGTTGTAAATTAACAGGAAGACCAAAAGGGTATATCAGACAATTTGGATTATCACGTGTAACATTTCGTGAGATGGCAAATCAAGGATTGATACCAGGTGTTAGAAAAGCAAGTTGGTAAAATTTTAAATTGGTTTTAGGTTCAGTAAAAATATTGAAAACCAAAACCGCAAAATTAATAAATATGATTACAGATCCAATCGCAGATTTTCTAACAAGGGTTAGAAATGCAATTATGGCAGGCCACAGAGTTGTTGAAATTCCAGCTTCAAAAATTAAAAAGGAAATAACCAAGATTTTATTTGATCAAGGTTATATCTTAAGCTATAAGTTTGAGGACAATATTGTTCAGGGAACTATCAAAATAGCTTTGAAGTATGATAAAGCAACCAAAGCTTCCGTAATAAAAAAATTACAACGAGTAAGTACTCCTGGAGTGCGAAAATATGTTGGAGCAGAAGAAATGCCACGCGTATTAAACGGATTAGGTATTGCAATAGTATCTACTTCAAAAGGTGTTATGACTGGTAAATTGGCTCGGCAAGAGCATGTTGGTGGGGAAGTTTTATGTTTCGTATATTAATAAAGAACTAAACAAAGATGTCAAGAATAGGAAAGAGCCCAATAACCTTACCAGCAGATGTTACATTTGAAATCAAGGATGATGTAATTACTGTAAAAGGAAAATTGGGAGAGTTAACTCAGAAATTAACTGATAATATTACAGTTAAAGTAGAAGATGGAGTAATCGTTTTAGAACGACCATCAGAAAGTAAAGTTCATAAAGCAAAACATGGCTTGTACCGATCTTTAATTAATAATATGATTGAAGGTGTTTCAAAAGGATGGACAAAACAATTAGAACTTGTTGGTGTTGGATATAGAGCAAGTAACCAAGGGCAGGTATTAGATTTAGCTTTAGGTTTTTCCCACAATATCATTTTAGAAGTGGCTCCAGAAGTTAAAGTTGAAACAGTAGTTGAAAAAGGAAAAAACTCAATTATAAAATTAACTTCTTATGATAAGCAACTTGTTGGCGCTGTTGCGGCAAAGATTCGTTCTTTTCGTAAACCAGAGCCTTACAAAGGAAAAGGAATTAAGTTTGTGGGTGAATTATTAAGAAAAAAAGCAGGTAAATCTGCATAATCATTAGCGTATTATGGCATTATCAAAGCTTGAAAGAAGACAAAGAATTAAGCATAGAATCAGAAAAATTGTAGTTGGTACGGCAGCTAGACCTAGATTATCAGTGTTTAGAAGTAACAAAGAAATTTATGCGCAATTAATAGATGATAATTTAGGTACCACATTGGTATCTGTTTCATCAAGAGATAAAGAAATTGAATCAACAGGTTCAAAATCAGAGATAGCAAAAACAGTTGGCAAAAGTATTGCTGAAAAAGCTATAAGTACTGGGATAGAAACTGTTGCATTTGACAGAAACGGATTTTTGTATCACGGTAGGGTTAAAGCTCTAGCAGACGCTGCGAGAGAAGCAGGTTTAAAATTTTAGTAAATTATGTATCAAAAATACAATAACGTAGAAAGGGTTAAACCTAGCGGGTTAGAACTAAAAGATCATTTAGTTGGTGTAAATAGAGTTACCAAAGTAACCAAAGGGGGAAGAGCATTTGGCTTTTCTGCTATTGTTATCGTTGGGGATGGAAATGGTGTTGTTGGACACGGATTGGGTAAATCAAAAGATGTGGCTTCAGCAATTGCAAAAGCAATTGAAGACGCAAAGAAAAATCTAATTAGAATTCCAATGTTAAATCAAACTTTGCCTCATGAACAAAAGGGCAAGTATGGCGGAGCTAGGGTATTTTTAAAACCAGCCTCACACGGTACTGGAGTTATTGCTGGCGGTACTGTGCGCGCGGTACTTGAGTCAGTTGGCGTGCAAGATGTGCTTTCAAAATCACAAGGTTCTTCGAACGCACATAATGTTGTAAAAGCTACGTTTGACGCGTTATTACAACTTCGCAGCGCCAGTATGGTAGCTAAAGAAAGAGGAATTTCTTTAGAAAAAGTATTTAACGGATAAAAAAGGGTACGATGGCAAAAATAAGAGTAACGCAAGTAAAAAGTAAAATTAGACGTCCTCAAAGACAAAAAAGAACCCTTGAGGCGCTTGGTTTGAAGAAGATGAATCAGGTGGTTGAACATGATGCTACCCCAGCAATTCTTGGAATGGTACATAAAATTAAACACTTAGTTTCTGTTGAGGAAATTAAATAATAATATAAAGAGATGACATTAAATAACTTAAAGCCTGCTGAAGGATCAGTTAAAAATCAAGGTAAGCGTATTGGTAGAGGCCAAGGTTCTGGAAAAGGCGGTACCGCTACCAGAGGTAACAAAGGTGCTAAATCTCGTTCAGGATATTCTAGAAAGGTTGGTTTCGAAGGAGGTCAAATGCCTTTGCAAAGACGAGTTCCTAAATTTGGTTTTAAAAATATAAACCGTAAAGAATATGTTGGCGTAAACCTTCATAAGTTACAGGAATTGGTTGATAACAATAAAATTACCGATATTGTAACATTGGATATTTTAGTTG